>JALXAF010000359.1 GCA_026992375.1 Anaerolineae bacterium | reverse complement strand
TCTCTCGCGAACTGGCCGAAAAGCACTACGCCGTACACAAAGGCCGCCCTTTCTACGATGGCCTCATCGAGTATATCACTTCGGGACCTGTGGTTGCCATGGTGCTGGAAGGAACGAACGCCATCACCGTCGCCCGCAACACCATGGGGGCCACCAACCCCGCGGATGCGACGCCGGGCACAATCCGCGCGGATTTCGGCATCGAGATCGGACGCAACCTGGTGCATGGCTCAGACGGGCCAGAGACCGCCGCTTTTGAAATCGGCCTGTGGTTCGGCGATGACATCCCCGGTTGGGATCGAGACGTCGACCGCTGGATTTTCGAGTAGGCCGCCAAACCCGCTCAAGCGGGTTTTCCAGGTCGGCTTAAGCCGACTTTCAACTGGCGTGATGGAGCCCGTCCAGGCGTTCCGTCACGCTTTTTTCTTTCATCCCCCCAGGAGAAACCTCATGAAAACGCCAAAAATCGCAGTGCTCACCGGCGCTGGCGTTTCCAAGGCCAGCGGAATCCCCACCTACCGTGACGGTGCAGACAGCTTGTGGAACAACCATCACCCCCAGCAACTGGCCACGCCCGAAACCTTCGCCCAAAACCCCAAACTGGTGTGGGAATTTTACGACTGGCGGCGGCGGAACATGGCTCAGGCCCGCCCCAACCCAGCGCACAAAACCCTGGCCGAGATGGAAGCGGCGCTTTCTCATTTCACCCTGGTGACGCAAAACATCGATGGCCTGCATCGCGAAGCAGGCAGCAAGAACATCCTCTACCTTCATGGCGACATCTGGCTGGTGCGCTGCACCGAATGCGACTATCGCTCCGAAGACCGCCGCACGCCCCTGCCCGAACTGCCGCCCCGCTGCCCCCGCTGCAACGCCATGCTTCGTCCCGATATCATCTGGTTTGGCGAAGCGCTGAACCCCAAAACCCTGTATCAGGCGGAACAGGCATTCAAAAAAGCCGACATCGCTCTGGTTGTGGGCACCTCGGCTGTGGTTTATCCGGCGGCTTACCTGCCCTTTTTCACCATCGAAAAAGGCGGCAGAGTCATCGAATTCAATATGGAGCGCACGGCGCTATCCGACTACGCATCTGAAGTAATCCTGGGCCCCAGCGAGGAAACGCTACCTCGATGGTGGAAACAATTTCGCCAGGAAATGGGCCTGAGTTGAAGCTCAAGCCCGAGGACGAAAAGCTGAAAAATGGTGTATCCCAAATGAGTTGCCTAGCCGGGCGGATTTCAATCGAAAAAGGACGCGCCCGAAACAAAAAACGCCGCCAGGAAACCCTGACGGCGTTCGGTTCGTATTGCGAGAGGTGCAGAGCGACAGATTTAGAAGCCGCCCATGCCGCCCATGCCCATGTCGCCAGCGCCCGCGGGCATGGCAGGCTCCTTCTCGGGGATATCGGTGATGAGGGCCTCGGTGGTGAGAATCATGGCGGCGATGCTGGCCGCATTCTCCACCGCACTGCGGGTGACCTTGGCCGGGTCGATGATGCCAGCATCCAGCATATTGACGAAGTCTTCCTTCATCACATCGAAGCCGATGGGCTCATCGCCCTCGTTGCGGCGGCGGACCTCTTCCACGATGACGCCGCCGTCATAACCGGCGTTGGCCGCAATCAGGCGCATGGGCTCGACCAGAGCCTTCTTCAGGATCAGAGCGCCGGTGCGGATGTCGCCTTCCAGCTCATCCAGAACGCCGTTCAGCTTCTCACTGGCCTTGAGCAGGGTGACGCCGCCGCCGGGCACGATGCCCTCTTCCACGGCCGCGCGGGTGGCGCTCAGCGCATCTTCGACGCGATGCTTCTTCTCCTTCAGCTCGACCTCGGTGCCAGCGCCTACGCGGATGATGGCGACGCCGCCAGCCAGCTTGGCCAGACGCTCCTGCAGCTTCTCGCGATCATAATCGCTGGTGCTGTTCTCGATCTCGGCGCGGATCTGGTTGATGCGGCCCTGAATGGCGTCATCGGAACCCTTGCCGCCGACGATGGTGGTCTCTTCCTTGGTGGAAATCACGCGGTCGGCCCGGCCCAGATCCTCGATGGTGACGCTATCCAGCTTGCGGCCCAGCTCCTCGGTGATGACCGTGCCGCCGGTGAGGATGGCGATATCCTGCAGCATGGCCTTGCGGCGGTCGCCGAAGCCCGGAGCCTTGACGGCCAGCACGTTGAAAACGCCGCGCAGCTTGTTCAGCACCAGCGTAGCCAGCGCCTCGCCATCCACATCTTCGGCGATGATGACCAGATTGCGCTTACCAACCTGAACCAGCTTCTCCAGCACGGGCACCAGGTCCTGGGCGGCACTGATCTTCTTGTCATGGATGAGGATGTAAGGATCCTCGATGATGGCCTCCATGCGCTCGGTGTCAGTGATGAAGTAGGGGCTCAGGTAACCGCGATCAAACTGCATGCCCTCGACGAACTCGGTCTCGAAGCCCAGGGACTTGCCCTCTTCCACGGTGATGACGCCGTCTTTGCCGACCTTGTCCATCACATCGGCGATGAGGTCACCGATCTCCTGATCCTGCGCGGAGATGGCGGCCACCGCGGCGATGCGCTCGTGGGTGGTGATGGGCACAGCCATGTCGCCGATGGCGTCGGAGACGATGGTGGTGGCTTTCTCGATGCCGCGTTTCAGCAGCATGGGATTGGCGCCAGCGGCCACGTTGCGCAGCCCCTCGGTGACGATGGCCTGGGCCAGCACGGTAGCGGTGGTGGTGCCGTCGCCAGCCACGTCATTGGTCTTGGTGGCGGCCTCTTTCAGCAACTGGGCGCCCATGTTGGCGAAGGGCTCTTCCAGCTCGATTTCCTTGGCGACGGAAACGCCGTCGTGGGTGATGGTGGGAGCGCCCCACTTCTTGTCCAGGGCGACATTGCGGCCCTTGGGACCCAGGGTTGTCTTTACTGCATTGGCGAGAACGTCAACGCCTTTTTTCAATTCTTTGCGAGCATCTTCGTTGAAAACGATTTGCTTGGCCATGGTGGATTCTCCTTTGAACTAGGTTAGAATTATATTGGACTTTGATTTCGAAATATCGGATGTAGTGTGGAATGGAAACTTGTAAAATCGAAAAAGATTTCTCGATCGCCAGAGGATTAGATGCAAGGATTGCTGGATTGGTTGCAAAATCTTGTCACGCTTCTTCGACGACTGCCAAAATATCGCTTTCGCGCAGGATGAGCAGCTTTTCCTCATCCAGTTTGACCTCGGTGCCTGCATATTTGGCGTAGAGCACGATGTCGCCAATCCTGATATCCAAAGGCATGAACTCGCCCTTGTCGTTGCGGGCCCCAGGCCCGACCGCAATGACCTCGCCCTCTTGCGGCTTTTCTCGAGCGGATTCGGGCAAGATGATGCCGCTGGCCGTTTTGGCTTCGCGTTCGATGGGCTTGACAACAATTCGATCACTTAGCGGGCGCAACTTCATAGTCGTCAACCTCCTTGTCAAGATACAATACAAAATTATTAGCACTCGCAAAGACGGAGTGCTAAACTCTACTTCATTATACGCAAGTCCCTCGCGTTCGTCAACCTTTTTCTCATTAGATTTTTGCAAGAAAGCAATAGGCATCATGGGAACACCTCACTGCAAGGCGGTCTGTGCCCGAATCAATGATTAATGAGTGATGATTAAAGTGAAAACCACGCTGATTTAGCCTTTGATCATTATTCATCAATCATTGAGCTCACGCCGCATCCCAAACCCTGCCGGCGGGATCGCCCTGAAAGCTCGGATATGCTAAAATGGGCGTCTCTCGCCCTTCATCGACGTCCATCCAATCCACAATAGCGTCACCAAACATGCCTCGTAGTCGCGTCCAACAGCGTCTGAGCTCGTGCAGCTCCATCCTCTTAGCAGTCATTCTTCTCATCGCCATTCTCGTGCTGGCGCTTTTCAATGCGCGCGGCCAGGATATCGCCGTCGCGCCAACGCCTACCGCCACGCCCACATTCATCAGCCGGGAAGTTCTGGAGCTGGCGCCTTCGCCCGCCATCCCCTTTGATCTGCCAGACCTGCCCACCTTCACCCCCACGCCGACGGTAACGCCAACCCCCACCAAGACGCCCACGCCCACGCCCACGCCGCTTCCCACCTATGTGGCGGAGATCACCGGCGAACTGGTGAATCTGCGCAGCGGCCCCGGCGATAGTTACGACGTGCTCGCCATCATCCCCCGTGGTGAGACGGTCGAACTGATGGGAAAAACCGATGATGGCGAGTGGATTATGGTTCGGGCTGGGGATGGAGAGGAAGGCTGGATTTACAAAGACCTGCTGCAACCAGAAACCGGCGCCCAGATGATCGTGCTCACCCCGCCCCCCATC
>JALXAF010000358.1 GCA_026992375.1 Anaerolineae bacterium | reverse complement strand
GTGTGGGCGTGGGTGTGGGCGTGGGGGTCGCGGTGGGCGTGGTGGTCACAGTGGGCGTCACCGTGGGCTGATCGAGGGGCAGATGCAGCCGCCCGCTGCCGTAGCGCGTGTCCAGGCCTGGATCGCCCATGTCGATGGCCTGATGGGTGAGGAAATCCCGCACCGCGGCCGGGCCCCACCCGGGAAAGCGTTGGCGCACCAACGCGGCTGCACCGCCCGCCAGCGGGGCGCTGGCCGACGAGCCGAAAAAGCCCGCGCCGCCATGATCATAGTCGAGATTGTTGGAATAACCGTATGTGACGGTGCTGACGCCGTCATAAGCGGCGATATCCGGCTTGATCCGACCGTCGGTTGTGGGGCCCTGGCTGCTGAAGGATTCCAGATGATAGGGGTCCAGCCAGAAGATCGCGCCCACGGCCAGGGCCTCGGGTGCGTCTGCGGGCTGCACGATGGAGCCTGCGGGCGTGCTGTATTGCAGATTGGCTCCGGTGTCGAACAAGCGCAGACGCACAGGCGGCTTGCCCGAGGAGTAATGCACGATGACGAAGCTGTAAGTGTCGGCCACTGGCGCTGAATAGCAGAGGGATTCGGTGGGCGGCTGTCCGCCGTTTTGGGCGTTGTCGCTGCGAGCAACCCACTGCATTCCCCGATAGAGGTAGAGATCGTAATCGTCATCAGTGAGAGGCCAGGCGTCCCAGCTCAACATGCCGCAAACGGTCTCGCCCGCGTTGAGAAAGATGTCGTTGCCGTCATCGCCCGGGGCGAAAAGATGCCGGTTGGAGCCAGAGGCGATGAACTGGCTCTGATAGTGCTGCCGGGCCTGATTTCCGGCCGCGTTCACCCACAACACGCCCGCGTTGTCGGCCTTGCGCACGATGTCGGCGATGGTGCCCGTGCCGTCGCCCGGGCCGGTGTTGAACCAGCTCACCGAATGAACGATGACCCCCACGCCGCTGGCGATGGCCGCATCCACGGCCTGGTCCAGCTCCAGTTCGGTGTCGATGGCGTAAAGGGTGAGGCTTGCGCCGGGGGCCGCGTCGTGAACGATTTCGGCCACGGCCGCCCCATGCTCCGAGCTTTCGAAATCACCATCCGCCCGAAAATTGCGCCAGTTGACATACGCGGGCAATTCGCCCAGATTTTGGAGATTCCGCCATCCCCGAAATCCCAAATCGATCACCGCGATGGACTGCCCGCGGCCATCCCTGCCGCCATTCACCCACTGATAAACGCCAGCGGGATACAGGCCCTCGCTAAAGACGGCTGCAACGTGGGGAAATGGCGGACGCACCGCGCGCACCCCGGGCATGGCGGCCAGTCGTCCCAACGCCTCGCGTTGCACTTGCACCTGATAAAGATTTCCCGACCGGTATTCCACCTCCGCGCCCGGGGGCAAATGCAGATGGTCGTTGGCCTCCACCATGACGCGCAGGCGCTGGGGCCCGGCCCAGACGTGGAGGGCCCGGGCCGTCGCCTCGTCCGCCGGAGTGAGAACGTCCTTTTCTCCGAAGGGCCGCAGGCTGGCGGCCAGGGGCGAAACATCCGGCTTGGGCGCGGGCGCGGGAGGGCGGGCGCTGCTTTCCGGGCCCGCGCCCATCGCCAGCAGGATGATCAAAATAGCGATGCCAAACAGAAACTTTTTCATGATCCGGTCACATCATTTTCTCGAAAAACGCGACGCCGAAAGCCCGCTCTCCGCCATGCACGCCCAGGATCGGGCCAGCTTCGGCCACCAGGATGTCTTCGCGCGGGAACGCCAGCGCGGGCGCGACCATATCGGCCAATTGCCCGGCGAGATGTGGCGCTCGGGTGTGGGCCACAGCCACGCGCTCCGCCCGCCTGCCGGTGATGGATTCGACGATGTGGCGCATTCCCTTTTTCGGGCTGCGCACGGCTCCGGCAAAGGCCAGTTCGCCCTCTCTCATCTCGATGATGATCCTGATGGAGAGCATCGAAGACATGCGCTTGATGGCCCCCATGGCCAGGGCGATGCGTCCGCCCCGCTGGATGGCCTCCAGCGAATCAAGATACAGGAGAATCCGCAGTCGGCTGCGCGCGTCCGCCAGGTCGGTGAGGATGGCGGGGATGTCCCAGCCTTGCTCGATGCGCCGGGTCGCTCGCAACACCTGCAGGCCGACGCCCAGGGAGATGGCCCAGGAATCGAATACGTGGACGCGGCCATCGAAGTCACGGGCCGCTAGGAGCGCGCTGTTGTAGGTGCTGCTGTGCTTACCTGTGATGGTGATGACGATGGCCTCATCCGCGGTCGCCAGGGCCTCGGCGAAAACCTGGCCGAAGGCGCCGGGCGCTGGCGCGGCGCTACGAGGAATCTCGCCCGCGGCGAACCGCCGCCAGAATAGCTCGCTGTTCTCGTGGTCGCCCGTCATCTCTTCATCGCCAAAATGAATCAACAACGGCACGACCCCAACGCGATGCCGGGCCAGCAATTCGGGCGGCAGATCGTTGCTGCTATCGGTGATCAACGCGATTTTGGGCATGATTTATCGGGGTTGGCGGAAGCTTACAACGCGAAGACGTTATTCCTCGGAAACAGGTTCCGTCCCCTCGATCCACTTTTCATACAAAGGCATCGGATCGATGCCGCCCACCTCGGTGACGATATCCAGGAAATTCTGCGGCGTTGGCGTTTTGAATCGATAGCGCTCGATGAACGCGTGCAGCACATCCAGATATCTGTCCCGCCCCATTTCCTGATAGAGGCTATCGAAAAAGAGGGCGGATTTGGCGTAAACCAGGATCTCGTAGTTGGTGCTATCGAACGCGGTGACTTCTTGCCCCACCGGCACATCGTAGCCATTATCCTGCACCCATTTGACCGGTATCTTCCAACGCTGGATGCGCATGCGATCCGCCACGTCCTTGCCGTAGAGGGTCTCCATGTAGAGCAGGCTGCTGTGTTCGGCCAGACCTTCATCCAGCCAGGGATAGCGGTAGGGATCGGATCCGACCAGGGCGTACCACCATTGATGAGAAATCTCATGGGCGATGAGAATTTCCTGGCTATTGGTGACATCGCGATAAACGTCTACGCCGATGTAGTTGAGCTTGGGGAATTCCATGCCCAGATAGCGGGTGGGCGCTTCGGTCACATCCAGTTCGGTGTAGGCGTAAGGGGAAAAGAGACGATGGTAGACGCGCATCACCGCGGCCGAGTAAGCCATGGCCGATTTGCCCGCGTATTCATCCTGGGGCAGGTAGTAGTTGTTGATGACGTCGCCTTCCACCGTCTGACTGAGTTTTTCCAGCCTGTTGCTGACAACCATCGTCCATTCGCGGGCGGGGCCTGTCACAAAACGATGATCCACCCAGCCCGGCTCACTGCCATCGGCCCGGGCCACCTCTACGCCCGCGGTGACGATGGTGTAATCGGCCGGGAGCGAGACGGTGACGGAGTAAAACGCCTGGTCGGTGATGGCGATGTCCGCGAAGGTGGGGGGAATCTCCAGCCGC
Source organism: Anaerolineae bacterium (assembly GCA_026992375.1). GTDB lineage: Bacteria > Chloroflexota > Anaerolineae > J102 > J102 > M2005. The sequence goes on along the minus strand of JALXAF010000358.1, from coordinate 864 downwards.
CAGGGTTTGGCAGGATCGCCGGTTTGGCGGGCGAGCATGGGATAAGCGTAGGGCAGCGTCAGGATGTCCTGGCTATCGCCAAAGAGCACGTAGCCATCTTTTTGGGGGGCGATGATATCGAATTCGACTTCGAGATCCTGCTCCTGTCCGGGCTCGAGTTCGTTGATGAGGGTCACCCGCACGGCGGTGTTTTCCACGTCCGGCACGAAGCCGACGGCGTATCTATCGGGCAGGGTGCGCACGGCTGAAACCTTCATCAAGCCGCCCAACTGAGGCAGATTCGGGTACAAGCGCAGGTAGATATCGCGCATGACGATGCCGCTGAGATTGCGGAAATGCACCTGCTGCACGCCCGTCACCCGGCGGGCGTCAGGATCGACGCTCAGCATGAGGTTGTAGCGAGGCGTGCTTTCGAAATCAAAATCTGCGGGCAGCGCCTCTTTGTGAAACGCCGGATAGTAAGGTTCCAGCGGGTCGGGCTGCTTCTGCTGCACCTCGGGCGCGTTGCAGGCCGCCATGATGAGCAGCAGGCTCAACAGCAGCAAGAGGATGAGGAAGAGTCGCGGGGAGCGCATGGGGGAGTGAATGGGAGAGGGGGGCGGGATGTTTAAGACATTATCGAAAACGAGAAAGTCTTTGTTCATCCCTGGCGTCGTGCTGTTGCTGACAGAGCTTAAAGATTAATGAACAATGATTAAAGGCCAAATCAGCGTGGTTTTCACTTTAATCATCACTCATTACTCGACTTTGGCAGTGATATGCGTCAGAAGTAGCACATTAACAGCAGAATAAGCAGAGAGAGGTGTATACTGAAGGGGAACAGACCGATGCTGAGAAAGATGGAGGTACAAGCATCATGTTACC
>JALXAF010000357.1 GCA_026992375.1 Anaerolineae bacterium | reverse complement strand
CGCCGGTTGCGGCTGCGCCCGCCACATCCGCGCCAAACCCGACGGCCGCGCCCACCTTTCAGCCCATCCAGCGGCTCACGCCCGCGCCCGAAAACGAAACGGGCCGCGGCGGCGCGTTCTTCTCCATCGGCGGCTTCCTGCTCATCCTGGCCGCGCTCATCGGCGTCGGCTTCTGGGCGCTCCGTCGCCAGTCGTAGCGGCCAAAAGGCATGTCCACGCGCACAGCTTTCCATCCCTACGCCTGGACCCTGTGGCTGGCCGCGGGCATGACCGCAGCCCTGGTCACCCGCAATCCCCTCTATCTGCTCATCTTGCTCACAGCCGCGGGATTTCTCTACGCCGTTCTCCTGCGCCGGGCCCAAAATCAACAGGAGGACGCGGCCCAGGGCTCGCCCCTGGCCTGGCGGGTCATCGTGCGGCTGGCCCTCTTTCTGTGGGCCTTCACCATCCTCTTCAACGCGCTCACCGTTCATGTGGGCGATCACGTTCTCTTCTCATTGCCCTCGTCCTGGCCTGTCATCGGCGGCCCCATCACCCTCGAAGCGGTGATCTACGGATTCATCACAGGACTGAACTTCGTCAGCCTCATCCTCCTGTTCGCCATCTACAACAGCGTTCTGGGCCCGCACACCATCCTGCGCATGATCCCGGGCTTCGCTTATCAGGCCGGGGTGGCCATCTCCATCGCCATCTCCTTCGCGCCGCAAACCGTCATCGCCTGGAGCGAGATCCGCGAGGCCCAGCGGCTGCGGGGGCACAAAGTCAAGGGCCTGCGAGACACGCTGCCCCTGTTCGTCTCGCTGCTGAGCTATGGCCTGGATCGGGCCATTCGCCTGGCCGAGAGCATGGACGCCCGCGGCTTCGGCGGTCGTATTCTGGTCGCCGACGCCCGCGAACGCTGGCTCATTCGGCTCAGCGCGGTGCTGGGCCTGATGCTGCTGCTGGGCGGACTGGTCGCGAAATCCTACTACCGCAGCCTGCCCTGGGCGGGCCTGGGCCTGCTGATCGCGGGCGCGCTGCTGCTGGGATTCAGCCTGTGGCGCGGGGGACGCCGCGTCAAACGCTCTCGCTATCGCCGCTGGCTGTGGCGACCCCGGGACACGATGCTGGCCGCGGGCTCGGGCGCACTGCTGGCCGCCGTCCTGCTCCTTTCGTGGCTGCGGCCCATGACCCTGTTTTACTATCCCTATCCGCCCTACGACATCCTGCCCGATTTCAACATCCTGCCGGGATTGCTCTTCCTCCTGCCCCTGCTGCCCGCGTTGCTCCTCCCGCCCGTCGAGAAGCCAACCGCCTGACATGCCGTCCGGTTACAGCAATATGATCACCTATCAGCATTATTCCTACCGTTATCCCAACGCCCCAACCCCCATTCTGGACGACTTCAGCCTGGAAATCCCCGAGGGCGCTTTCGTGCTGGTGATGGGGCCTTCGGGCGCGGGAAAATCCACTTTTCTGCGCACCCTCAACGGTCTGGCTCCGCACTTCTACGGCGGCGTGGTGGGCGGCAAGGTCATCATCGGCGGGCGCAATCCGGTGAAAGAATCGCCGCGGGGCATGTCGGATCTGGTGGGAATGGTGTTTCAGGACCCGGAATCGGGCTTTGTGGTGGACGTGGTGGAAGACGAGCTGGCCTTCGCCATGGAAAACTGGGGCATCCCCCAGGATGTGATGCGCAAGCGGGTGGAGGAGGCGCTGGATCAGCTCCAGATCGCACATCTGCGCAACCGCCCCATCAGCCAGCTTTCGGGCGGCGAGAAGCAGCGGGTGGCCATCGCCGCGGTGCTCACCCTGCATCCCGACATCCTGGCCCTGGATGAACCCACCTCGCAGCTCGATCCCCAGGCCGCGGAGGAGGTGCTGCTGGCTCTGCGGCAGCTCAACGAAGACCTGGGCCTGACCATCCTCCTTTCGGAGCACCGGCTGGAGCGGGTAGTGCATTATGTTGATTACATCCTCTACTGGCCCGGCAACGGCCTGCTTCCCACCTTCGGCGAGCCCGCAGACATCCTGCGCCAGGTTCCGCTGACGCCTCCCCTCATCAGCCTGGGCAAGGCCCTGGGCTGGGAGCCCCTGCCCCTCACCATCAAGCAGGGACGCAAATTTGCGCGGCGTCTCAAGGATAAGCTGCATCCCGGACCGTTGCCCGAGCCCGCCAAAACCAACGGCCAACCGCCCGTCATCGCGGTGGAAAACCTGTGGCACAGCTATCCCGCGGGCCGGGAGGCCCTGCGCGGGGTGACGCTTCGCGTCCATCCCGGCGAATTCATGGCGCTGATGGGCCGCAACGGCAGCGGCAAAACCACCCTGCTCAAACATCTGGTGGGGCTGCTCAAGCCGGATCGGGGCAAAGTGGGCGTGCTGGGGATGAACGCGGCGGAAACTCCCACCGAAGTCCTCACCCGCGTCATCGCCTATCTGCCCCAAAACCCCGAGCGCCTGCTCTTTGCCGAAAGCGTGGCTGATGAGCTGGCATTCAGCCGTCGCGCCCACAATCTGCCGCCCGACCCCCAGGCGGATCGGGCGCTGTTGGCCCGCCTGGGCCTGGATCATCTCATGGCCCGGCATCCCCGCGATCTCTCGGTGGGCGAAAAGCAGCGCCTGGCCCTGGCCGCCATCCTCATCCCCAACCCCCGGGTGCTGCTGTTGGATGAGCCCACTCGCGGTCTCGACTATATACAAAAACAGCGCCTGGCCGACATCCTGCGGGCGCTGCGGGACGAGGGCAAGACCATCCTCATGGCCACCCACGATGTGGAGCTGGCCGCCGCGGCCACCGATCGGGTGGCGCTGATGTCGCAGGGGGAGATGGTGGTGGATGGGCCGTCCCGGCGCATCATGTCGGAATCCCTGGTGTTCTCCAGCCAGATCAACAAGCTGTTCCGGGATCCCCGCTATCTCACGCCCGACGACGTGTTGCAGGCCCTGGCCTGAGCCAAGCGGCTATTGGCCGAAGACGACCCTGGCCGCGATGTCGAAGACAAGGCCCAGGATGAACAGCAGGCCCGCGGCGCGGTTGAAGTACATGCTCCAGGCCACGTACCACAGGGGCCACACGGGCCAATTTTCGGGCTTTTCTTTGGGCTTAGGCAATGAGAGCACCATCCACACGGTGCGCAGACGCCAGCCCGCCAGCACCGTGACCAAAATCCAGAATCCCACCACCTTCTGGAAGACCAGCACGAAAATCAGCAGATAGAACAGGAGGAAGGAGGCCTTGAGCAACTGAATGGCGCGTTTTTGGCCCAGCACCACAGGCAGGGAGTGGATGTTGGCCTTGCGATCCTCCTCCATCTTGTCGATGTGCTTGCCGATGAGCACCGAGGCCACGATGAGGCCGTAGGGCAGCGAGGCCCACCACGCGTTGGGCGTCAACTGGCCGGTGATGGCATAGTAGGTTCCCACGATCATCAGCGGGCCCCACACCACCAGCGCCGTGATCTCGCCCAGGGCGAAGCGTTTGAGGATGCTGGTGTAGCCCATGCTCAGCAGAAAGCCCGAAACCGCGAACGCGATGACCAGTGGCCCTTGCACCGAGGCCAGATAGAGCATGATGCCCAAATCCAGCAGGGTGAGCAGGCCCGCGGCGATGAGCAGCCGGTTGGGCGTGGTGAGGCCGCCCAGCAGGGGATGGGTGGCGTATTGGCCCCGGGGATAATCCTCGGTGTCCACCCCGCGGCGGGTGTCCACGTAGTCGTTGATCAGATTGTTGGTGGCGTGGGCCGCCAGCAGCCCGATGATGGCCAGCAGGGCGAAGCCCAGCTCTCGCCAGCCGAAATGGCCGCCCAGTTCGGCCGCCAGCAGTGCGCCGATGATCCCCGAGGTCAGGGTCATGGAGAAGACGCAGGCCCGGGCGATGACCAGCCAGCGGGTGATGAAGTCGGCGTTGGCGATGTCGGGCGCATTGCAGCGCTGCACGGCCACGCGCCAGCGTCCGGGCAGTGAAAGATGTTCGGGAGGAGCGGGGATGCCCTCTTCGGGCAGAATGGAGTCAGCCATGGCGATAATTCCGTTGGGCGAGAGTAGAAAACAGAACGCAGATGACGCAGAAAAAGCTGATCGACGCAGATAAAAACAGATAAAATCAAAATAATCTGCGAAAATCTGTGAGCATCAGATGTGTCGGCGTTCCATTACGTCATTTCGAGGGAGCGCAGCGAGCGAGAAATCCCCCTGCAAGCGAGGAGATGCGAATGTTCACAAATCAAATCGGTCATAGTAGCGTTCGCCACGTCCGCCCGGCGATGAAGTCGCCGGGCTACAGAACAGCGCCGGATAAATCCGGCTAGCCCCGCAGGGGCGCTGTTTCTAGCCGGGGGACTTCATCCCCCGGCTAGAA
>JALXAF010000356.1 GCA_026992375.1 Anaerolineae bacterium | reverse complement strand
GGCACAGGCGTGGCGGTGGGCGTGGGCGGTTCGGGCGTGGGGGTAAATGTCGCCCCGCCAGGCCCCGCCGCAACCACGCTGGTAGGCGTGGGCGTGGGGACGACGCCGCCGCCCAGCATGGTGGCCAACACATAGAACAAGCCGCCCGTTATGACGATGGCGAGAAAGGGTATCAGCAACGCGGCCCAGGGAGAACGCGGGCGTTGCTTTCGTTGTCGGGGTTGATAACGCGATTCTTTCATAAAAGGTTATGGTGAAATGACTACACAGATCACATGTCAAACCTCGAAGGCTGGAGCCCTCAACTTACGCATGACGAGGCAAGTATACCACGATCCGGCGGGGAACAGAAAAGCCGACAGAAAACCGCGGCGCTTCACTCGCCATGCAGTGTGACGACCAGGCGGCGGCTGCGGGCCCGATCGCGATGCTCGCCCAGGTAGACGCCCTGCCACACGCCCAGATTCAACCGGCCATCGGTGACGGGGATGGTGAGGGAGGCGCCGATGATCACGCTTTTGATGTGAGCGGGCATGTCGTCGGGGCCTTCGTAGGTGTGCCGCAAGTAGGGCATGTCGGCCGGGGCCAGATGACGGCTGAAGTGCGCTTCCATATCGGCCCGCACCGTGGGATCCGCGTTTTCGTTGAGGGCCAGCGAAGCCGAGGTGTGCTGGAGGAGAAGGTGCATCAGGCCCACGCGCAGTTGCTGCAACTCGGGCATCTGACGCACAATCTCATCGGTGATGAGATGGAAGCCCCGGGGCCGCGGGCGCAGGTGAATCGTGCGTTGAATCCACATGCTCAATCGCCGTAGATGTCCCAGATATCCTGAAAAACATTCGGAGCCAGCGGGTAGATGAGCCGCAACATCTGATGCGCCACATCCTGCACCTCCCACTGTGCGGCCTTATCCAGCCGCAGCCAGAAGAAATGACGCAGGCCCGGATAGTGCAGCGTCATCACCAGCCGGGTTTCTGCGGCGTTTGGGAGCAGAAAACGGGCGTCTTCTTTGCGAATGCCCATCTCGCGCAACTGCCGATAAGCCGCCTGAAGATCATCCCACGCCTCATCCAGAACCGCCCGGGCCCGGGGATCGGAAGCGATTGCGGGCGGGATCACCGGCTCCCAGCCGCCTTTTTTCAAATCCACATAGCGCTGGCTCTCCTGACTGAAGGAGGCCAGCCGGTGGCGCACGATCTGATGGCTGCACGTGCGCGAGATGTGCTCCACCAGAAAGGTGGCCGCGCCATGCTTCTCGGGTTCGGGCACGCCCTCGGTGGGAACGTAGCCCAGCAGCGTGACTTTCGCTTTGGTCATGTCAGCTCCTCCTCCACGCCCGGCAAGTCCCGAAAGACCGCGGGCGTGATGGGCGCAGAAAGGCGGGCGAATTGGGCGGCCAGATCGGAATCAGAGCTGCGCCAGAAATCCCGGACATTGCGGGCGTTCATGCTGAAAATCCATTCGCCATCGCCCAGGTCGGTAAACTCAACCGTGGGCAAACTCACCAGCTTCAGCACCTCGCGGTCCAGGGGTTGGCCCTGCACGCGAAAGATGAAGCGCACATGCTCGATGATATCTTCGTGCCCCTCCCGCACTCGCAGGTCGATGAACGTGGGGTTGTGGCCCATCTTGGCGTCGGAACGATAACACACCCGGCCCGCATATTCGATGAGATTCTCCTGCAACGTGCCCGCCCCCGCCGGGATGGGCGTATCTGTCAGATGTTCTGCATCCATCCGCGTGTAACTCAGTAGCGTCACGTCAGGCATGGCAACTCCATGAAATCAAGTGATGGCAACTTCCCAGCGAGTTCGCCGGCAGTTGTAAAGCAAGAGGTAACGACGGCTGAGATCATAACACAGGATGGGTAATGAAACAACACGCCGGAAGAAACGAGAAAACGACCGAATGGCAAGGCTGACAAGAATAGGTGGCATTGTTGCAATTGATGTTTTTCCTTTAAGAACACTAAGACAGAAAGGCGCAAAGGGGAATTATACATTTTTTCTTCGTGTTCTCAGTGCCTTTGAGTCCTTTATGGTTTGTTAACCGGGGTGCGTTAGTAGTTACTTTTCCTTTTGGATTATATCTATTATCATTAAACATGAGTGGAAATCATGGCGCACAACGCTGCGTTGCGCCGCAGCGAAACGTTTTCTCAGGATTCCTTCCCAAATTCCCATCAAACAGAGATGTAACGATGACAAAATTTCTCACGCGATTACTACTTGTCGTCTTCCTCCTTGGCCTCATTGGCGCAATGCTCTCCCACACTCAGGCCCGCTCCTCGAAGTTGGGCTACGCCATCCAGGCTCAACGTCCGCATGACCCCCATTCGGTGCTGGTCAAGCTAGCCGCCAACATCGATTCACCCCTCAAGCGCATGCCCGGAGCCCGGCATCTCTTCGATAACTGGTATCAAATACCGGTGAGCGCCAATAAAACGCCGGTTCAGACCATGAACGCCCTGGCGCAACGGGATGATGTCGTTACAGTTGAGCTGAATTACCTGATTCATCTGGATGATGTCGAGACAACGGCCTTACGCGCCTCGCCCCGGAGTTCCGACGCCTATCCTAACGATCAGTATTACAGCTATCAATGGCATTTGCCCCAGGTGCAATCCGACGCCGCCTGGAACATCAGCCGGGGAGGGAACGTCACTGTAGCGGTGGTGGATTCGGGCGTCAGCCGGGGCGACGATTTAGCCTGCCGCACCTTCGTATCGCCTTACGACGTCATCACCGACACGCCCGGCGAGTTTGCCGCGCGAGATCAAAACAGACACGGCACGCACGTGGCGGGCACCATCGGCCAATGCACCAATAACAACATCGGGGTGGCAGGTATGGCCCCCAACGTCACCCTGATGCCTGTGCGGGTTTTGGACGCCAATGGCAGCGGCACGATGGCGGATGCAGCCACTGGCATCAATTGGGCGGTTGATCACGGAGCGAGCATCATCAACCTCTCGTTGGGGATAGATTGCAACGGCGCAGTCTGGCCCAGTTGCTCTCAAACCATCGTCAACAACGCCATCGACAAAGCCACAAGCCATGACGTGCTCATCGTTGCTGCGGCTGGCAATAGCAACGGCAGCACGCCCTATTTCCCGGCCAATCATCCAGACGTCATCGCTGTGGCCGCGGTGGATTACAATCGCCATCGCACCTGGTATTCCAATCGCGGCAATGCGCTCACCATCAGCGCTCCCGGCGGCGATATAAACCAGGACGCCAATCATGATGGCTACGGCGACGGCGTGTTGCAACAGACATTCCAGAACGGCAAGTGGGACTATTACTTCCTGCAGGGAACATCCATGGCGTCGCCTCATGTGGCGGGAGCAGCCGCGCTGCTGCGATCTTATATCCCTGACGCCAGCAGAGAGCAGGTGAAACAGGCGCTCATCCATACAGCAAAAGACCTGGGCGCTCCCGGATTCGACAATCTTTACGGATTTGGACTGCTGCAAACCGCCGACGCGCTGAATTATCTGCGAAACAGTCAGACCACGCCCACCGCCACGCCCGGAACCAGCGTGACGCCGTCAGGCAACAAGTTCTATCTGCCTATCATCTGGAGATCATGGCTCCGCCCTACCGCAACCCCCACTCCCAATGCGGCCGCTGGCATCTATGGCAGGGTGACCCACAACAACGCTCCGCGCCCCGGTGTCGAGCTGACATTGGTGAGATACAAAGGCTCGGATGAAACAAAAGTCGCCACCACCCACACCGATAGCCGGGGGCGTTACAGATTCAAGGGCGTGGCCTCGCTGCCATCGGATTACGCCTATTATGTCCGCTTTGGGCCCAATGGAACCAACGATGATTATATGTATCTGTGGTTCGGGCCCGACATCGCCCCCTATCGTAGCGGTGACGACGTGCATGGCGGCGATTTCGATATCGCCAATATGCGTCTTTTGTCTCCACCCCACAAGGCCACGAGAAGGTTGCCCGTCACCTTCACCTGGGCCAAACGCGCCCACACGGCCGACACCTATCGTTTCTATCTCTTCGATGTCGACACAAAGCAGGGCTGGATTACCGATGATTTGGGATATAAAGAAAGCGTAACCATCACGGGGCTGTCTTCTGATGTTCAATACAATAAAGCTTATGGCTGGCATCCTATCGCATACAATGGCAGCGAAAGCTTTGGCATCCCGTTCTATTATCGCTTGATCACCTTCTCTTCCAGTGCCATGCGGATGACTGAAGAGATCATGCCCGCGTCACGGCTTGAAGCTCCCCCCAGGTTCATGCTCCAGGCCCCGTTCGAGGATAAGTAGGCGGCTTTGGCCCAAAGACTTCGGAGGTCTGAGAGATGCGACCCAAAGCCGC
>JALXAF010000355.1 GCA_026992375.1 Anaerolineae bacterium | reverse complement strand
GATCAAGAGCAAATCCTCAGCGCCGACGGAGTGATCCTGCCCGGCGTGGGCGCGTTTGGCGCGTGTATCACCAATCTTAGCACCGCGGGCCTCACGCCCATCGTGCAGCGGGTGGTGGCGGATGACATCCCGCTGCTGGGCATCTGCGTGGGCATGCAAATGCTGTTCGAAGTCAGCGAAGAGATGGGGCAATGGCGCGGGCTGGGCCTGCTGCCGGGCCGGGTGCGCAAATTCCCCAACTCCTTGCGCATTCCGCAGATCGGTTGGAACCAGCTTCACATCCAGCGGCCCGATCCCCTGCTGGCGGGCGTGGAGGATGGCGCTTACGCCTACTTCGTCCATTCCTACTACTGCGATCCCGCCAACCCAGACGACGTGCTGACCCTCACCGACTACGGATTTCAATACGCGTCCATGGTGCGCCGCGGCAACATCTGGGGAGCGCAATTCCACCCCGAAAAAAGTCAGCAGGTGGGAATTCAGATTCTCAAGAACTTTCTGAACGTTGCGTCGGGATAAGCCCGGTGCATCACTTTCGGGCGACGAACAGCGTCTCGCGCGGCATCAGGCCATAGCGATTGTCGGGAGCGCCGAACGCGGGGCCCGTCTCCCACCAGGCGAAAGGCGCCACATCAAAGCCCGCGGCCGCCAGCCGCGCCAGATAGTCGCGGCGTGCGTAAATGCGCACATGGTCTTCCTGCCCAAAGACCCGGGCCCGCTCCTCGGGCGTAACGACGTCAGGGTCTTCCACCGACGCCTGGATTTTCTCGCTGACCGGAACCTGCAGGATGGCCCAGCCGCCGGGCGTCAACACCCGATGCAGCTCGCGCATGGCCCGCCCATCCTCCGGCACGTGCTCCAGCACATGATTGCAGATGATGGCGTCGAAACTGGCGTCAGGATACTGGATGTCGGTAATGTCCATCCGCACCATCACATTTTCATCGTATAAATCCGCGCTGAGATAATCCAACTGCGCCATTTGTTGCAGCACCTTGCCCAATTGCGGCTCAGGGGCCACATGCAGCAGGCGGGCGGGACGGCGAAGCAAATCGGTGCGATGTTTTATGTAGAGCCACACCAGGCGCTCCCGCTCGGTGGAGCCACAGATGGGGCATGACGCCTGCTCCCGGTAGCCGCCTCCGATGATGTCGTAAGTCTTCAGAACCGGATGATCGAGCCCGCGCGGCCACAGGGTGTTGAGACGCGCGCCGCACAGCGGGCATTCGTAGCGATCCCCGCGGGTGCTGAGACGCACATACGCCCGGAAAATTCGGGCCTGCACGCCCGCCGGCGTCATGGTTTCGATCAAAGATTTGATGGCTTTTTTCATGGCGTGATTATAGCAAAGAGATCGCAGCGCCAGCGATCCGCCGCGCGCTCACAGGGCATCATCGCACACATCTCGATAGCCGCAAGCGCGGCAGCGCCTGGGATCATCGTGGCTGCGGGGAATGTCTCGGGCGTGCAGGGCCCGACGCATCTCATCCAGGATCGACAACACGCCGCGGCGCAAGTCATCGGTGTAATCCACGCGGATGGCGATGTCCGCGTATTTGAGAACGCCATGACTGGGCCGCACGCCCAGCGCATCCTCCACCAGCAGACAATACGCAGCCAACTGCATCTTGTGGGAATCGTAGGGCTCTCGCCCGCGCAGGCTGGTGGATTTTACCTCCACCGGGATGACTTCCCGCCCTTGCCGCACCAGATAATCGGGCTTGCCCGCCAGACGATAGCGGTCGGAAAAGAGCGGGCGCTCGTTGCGACGCCAGTCGCCCGCGTCGGTGTAGATAATCGCACCCGGAGGCAGCCCCGCGGTCTTCCGCTGTCGACGGGAAATCGTCAGCAATCCCAGGCCCAAAAGCAGCAAGATCGCAGCCAGCAACAGCGTCATCAATTCCCACGCCCCGAAAACGGCAGGATGATGATAGGTTTGCCGCCGGGATTCCACCGGGTAAACCAGCGCGCGTCTTCGGGATGCAGGCGAATGCAGCCGTGGGACGCAGGCGCCGCGCCCAAATCATCCATGCCAAAATAGCGCTTCTCGCCCGCGGCGTCCAGCGTGTAGGGCAAACCGTGGATGAGAAAATTGCCGCCCCGCTTGAACAGCCACCAGCCATCATCGGCCATGACGCCGCCCGCGCCCTGAAACGTGCCCCAGTAATCGCCCACCACCCCGAACCAGGCGGGCGTCTCCCAGCCCTGCTCGGGATCGCCCGTGGTGACGGCCAGTTTGCGGGCCACCGCTCCCGCCGCCACCACCTGCATCTCCTGTGCGTCTTGATCCACGATGATGTAATCGCCCGCGGGATTCAGGCCATACTTGCGAGCAATGGCCGCGGCCCGCGCGGAATCGGCGTCGGACGCGGGCGCTTGAGGCGGAGCCTGGGGCGCGGGCGTGGCCGCGCGGGCAGGCGTCGGCGTGAGGGTGGGAAGCGCGCCGCCCGAGAGATCGATGCCGCCCGTCTTCTCGCCTGAAGGCGACCAGCCGGTGGCGGGCGTCTTCGTAGGCGTGGCCGTGGCCGAAATCGCCAGGGCGTCGCCATTAGAAAACAGGCTCACGCCCCAAACCAGCATCGCAAAAAGGCCCGTCGCCAAAACGACAGCCAGCGCCAGGGTTGCAGAACGATCGGAAGACATGAGATAGCGAGGAGAAGGGACGAAGGGCGATCAGCGCATCAGGCCCGAAACGAACACGGCCGCCAAAAGCAGCACAGCCAGTGCGATGAGCGTCAGGGCCAGCCAGCGCAGCGTTTCAGCGCGGGCGACGTCGCCGCTGTGGCGCTGATGCACGGCCTGGCCGCGGCTCAGGGCCTCGACGTTGCGATTCGCCTCGCCCGCCCGGGCCAGAAGCCAGGCCCGGTGGCAATAGGTCCACTGGCCGATTTCGCTGGCGGAGATAATCTCGTCGGGACGGGTCATCAGCGGCGCTCAGGAACGGCTCACCTGCTCCTCGAAATCGCGCAGCGCCCGCTCCAGCCTGCGCTGCCGCACGGCCACGGTCAGATCGCCGCGGGTGCGCTCGGTGACCCCGCGCACAATGTCGGTCTGACGCCGCAGCCCGCCGGTGATAGCGTCGGGAAAATCGATGGTGACCAGGACGCTGTAAATATCGTCCATCTTGACGAAATACGCCTCGGCCTCCTCCAGTCTATCCCGGCGGATGAGATCGAGGATGTAGCGCCGCATCTCGGTGGCGGCCTCGGCCAATCCCCCCAGATAGGCGCTGTTGGGCACGCCCAGATCCGCGGGCGTGGGCAGGGGATCGTGGTGAATCAGCGCATAGACCAGATGCGCCTCGGTCACCTCTTTCAGTGCGTCGCGGGTGTATCCCGCGTGGTAAAGATCAGGATAACTGGCCAGGTCTGCGGTCATCCTGTCGGCCAGTTCATCCACCTTGACCAGCAAATCCAGGGCCTGCTCGAATTCATGGCGATGACAGGCGCGGATGCTGAGGGAGCAGTAGCGGATGAGTTCGCGCGAGCGCTTGAGCGCGACGTCCCGGGCCGCGTTGCGGGCCTCGAAATCCTGTCTGATTGCTTCAATAATATCGTTGAGATTGTTCACGTTGATGTTGTCTCTGAGTGTGATGGGCGCGGGCGGGCCTGGCGCTGGGCTGTTTGAAAATCGATCTCACGCAAAGACGCAAAGGCGCAAAGGGAAAAAGAAGCAAAGAATCCTCAGCGGTTTTTGCGCCTTGGCGTGAGATTTCACGTCATTTCGAGGGAGCGCAGCGACCGAAAGGTGCGACGCACTTGAGCCTGCGGTAAGTGCATCACACCTGAGAGTTTCCTCCTCCCTGCGGTCGTCGGAATGACATGACAGGGGTTTCTCATTCCTGTCGGCGCACTGTCGCGCGATGGCTGTTTTATTAGGGTGCGTCCAAAATGAGTTGGAAAGTTAAAATAATCCATTCATTGGCGGGGCGATTCGCACCCGCCGCCAGCGCCGGGGGATAAAGTCCCCCGGCTAGAAACAGAGCCCTTCGGGCTAGCCGGATTTATCCGGCGCTGTTTTGTAGCCCGGCGACTTCATCGCTGGACGGACGTGGCAAACGCTTCCAACCGAAATTGGACACACGCTTTTGATTATAGCAGATTTCATGTCACGCCGTGCATTTGAAAAGCAGACCAAATCCGTGTATGATGGAGGCATGTCTCGAATCATCATTGTCGGCGGCGGCATCATCGGCGTCGCCAGCGCTTACTTCCTGGGAAAGGCCGGTTTTCAGGTCGTCCTGCTGGAGCGCGAGCCCACGTTGGGAGCCTTAACCACAGCAGCTTCGTTACAGGCTGTACGGGCGCAATTCACTGATCCAGTGAACATTGCAATGATGAAAGAAAGCCTGGATTTCTACGAAC
>JALXAF010000354.1 GCA_026992375.1 Anaerolineae bacterium | reverse complement strand
ATACTGCGCCGAGTCAACACCGTTCGCCAGAAAACATCTTGCAGATCATTCATGCGTTAGATTATAGCCGCAACCGCTGGCATCGTCCACAATTGGATATGAAACCCGCCTACGGTACAATGACCGCTATCAGAAATCCCAAGTAACTGCTAAGGCAGTTGGCCCCAATCATCCCTTTTTGCCACGAAGACACAAAGGTGGGGAGCAAAATCAGGCATGGTTCATTCTCATCCAGAAGGTGGAACTCGTCGACCGCAACATGGCGGTGATGATGGCCATCCGCCGCAGTCTACTTTGGGAAACGTTGTTTCGAAAATGGTTAGAAGTGTGGTAATCTTTGGCATGAGTGGCGTGAATGGAGGTGAAAAGCCATTTTGGCGTGCTTTCTCCCATTCTATTCATCCACTCGCTTTTTCCTGCTTTTTTGGCAAATGTATTGAGATTTCCGCCTCCCAATAATGACTCTCGATAAAGATCTGCTGAACAACATCATCATCGTGCTGGTTGAGCCGCTGCAATCGGGCAACATTGGCATGGTGGTGCGGGCGATGATGAACATGGGCCTCTCCCGGCTGCGCATCGTCAATCCGCACAACTACGATCCAACCCTGGTCAGCGCCGCGGCCCATCGCAGCGAGGCGTTTCAGGAAACCATCGAATTCTACGATGATCTGGCCGAGGCCCTGAAGGATGTCAACCTGGTGGTGGCGGCCAGCAATCGCCGCCGCGAGCTGGGCCCGACCATCATGCCGCCCGACGAGCTGGCCCCCATCATCCTCAAACACGCCGAGATGGGCTCGCCCGCCATCATCTTCGGGCGGGAGGATTGGGGCCTGCCCAACGAGGTCGTCTATCGCAGCCACTACCAGCTCTACATCCCGGTCAACCCCGAGTACGCATCGCTGAACCTGGCCCAGGCCGTGCTGCTCACCGCTTATGAGCTGCGGCGGGCGGTGCTCAGCCCCCGCGACGATTTGCCCCCGGTGACCATCGATCCCAAAGACCCGCCCGCCACCGACGCGGAGTTTCGGGCCGCGGTGAACGCCATCCTGGAGGCCCTGGGCAAGGCCGGGTTCTTCAAGCCAGGACAAGAGCCCGCCAAACGCCTGAAGGTGGATAAAATCCTGCGCCGCACCAGACCCACCTCATCGGAAGCGGGACTGCTGCGGGCCATGGGCTATGTGCTGGATCGTGAGCTTTCCTGCTCGAAATACGCGAAGCGTTGGGAGGAGCGAAAGCGCAAGGCGCAAGAGGAAAATCAGTAGCGGGCATCAGGAAAGGGCCCGTCGGTGCGCCCGGGCGCTATCCAACAGCTCTTGCGCAGATTGCCGCCCCGAGTCGGTGTCTGCGCCCAACATGGCCGCCAGCTCCGCCACTCTCGCCTCCCCTTCCAGCGCTTCGAGCCGACTGATGGTGCGTTCGCCTGCCACCCCTTTGGTCACCAGCAGATGTTGATCCCCATAAGCGGCGATTTGGGGCAGGTGCGTGACGCATAAAACCTGGTGGGATTGCGCCAGGGCCAACAATTTCTGGCCCACGATAGCCCCCACCCGGCCGCCAATGCCCTGATCGATCTCATCGAAAATAAGGGTGGGCGTTTCATCCGCCCGGGAAAGCACATTCTTCAGCGCCAACATCAGGCGCGCGGTCTCGCCGCCCGACGCCACTTTGGCCAGGGGACGCAGGGGTTCGCCGGGATTAGCCGAAACCAGAAATTCCACCCGATCGACGCCCGTCGCATCGAAGGCCAGACGCGCCTCGCCCACATAACAGCCCTCGGGATCGGGCCGTTGCGTCAGCGACGCTTGAAAACGCGTGCCGCCCATGCGCAACGCCTCTAACTCCCGCTCCACAGCCTCGGCCAGCGCGTCAGCAGCCTTGCTGCGGGCCTGAGAGAGGGCCTCGGCCCTCTTGCCTATGGCCCGCAGCAGCGCCTCCTCCCGGGCCTCCAGCTCCTCGGTGCGCGTCTCGCTATCAGAAAGCAGCGCCAGCTCGGCCCGGGCCTTTTCGCCAAAGGCCAGAACATCCTCGATAGAATCGCCATACTTGCGCTTGAGGCGGGCGATGAGCGCCAGCCGCTCCTCCACCTCCGCCAATCGGGCGGGATCGAACTCCAGGCCCACGCCATACGCGCTGATCTCCCGGGCCAGATCGCTGACCCCCTCGAAAAGCGCCTCCGCCTGCTCCGAGAGGGGCTCCAGATCGGAATCCAGGCGCGCCAGCTTTTGCAGATGCGACACCGCCTCGCCCAGCACATCCAGCGCCGAGGGGCTCTCCACGCCCCCCTCCGAAAGCAAGGCCTCGAGAGTCGCAGTCTCGCTCATCAGCGCCTCCACATTGGCCAGACGCCGCCGCTCCCCCTCCAACGCCTCCTCTTCATCGGGCGAAAGGCCCGCCGCGTCGATCTCCTCCACCTGATAGTGGAGCAAATCCAGCCGCCGGGCGATCTCTCGCGCGTCCCGGCGCAAACGGACCAATTCAGCCCGCACCTGCCGCAGCGACGTCACCAGTTCGGCCACCTGGGCCCGCTGCTCGCCCAACCCAGCGTACTTATCCAGCAAATCGATGTGCGTGCGCGGCTTGAGCAGAGAAAGATGCTGCCCCTGCCCGTGGATATCCACCAGCATATCGCCCAATTCGGCCAGAGCCGCCTGAGCCACGGCCCGACCATTGATGCGGGCCACGCTGCGTCCGCCGCGGCGCACCTCCCGGGCCAGGATGACCTGCCCATCATCGTCATCCAACTCACGCTCGCGCAGCCAGGCCTGCACCCGCGCCGCGTGATCGCCGTCCAGCTCGAAAATCCCCTCCACCCGGGCGATGCGCTCGCCCGCTCGCACCATCTCCTGGCTGCTCTTTCCGCCTAGCAGCAGCTCGATGGCGTCGATAACGATGGACTTACCCGCGCCCGTCTCCCCGGTCATCACATTGAAACCGGGATGAAAGACCAGATGCAGGTCATCGATGATGGCGAAATTACTGACGTGAAGCTCGGAAAGCATGGGAGGAAAAGGCGGTTTTCAGTATTCGATGGTAACTACTAAGGTCTCATCACCATTTTTACCACGAAGACACGACGGAAACGAAGACACGAAGTCGTTCAAAAAAGATTTGGGGGTGTCCAAAAAGAGTTGGAAAGTTAAAATAATCCATTCATTGGGTGGGGCGCTTCGCGCCCGCCGCCAACGCCGGGGGATAAAGTCCCCCGGCTAGAAACAGCGCCCCTGCGGGGCTAGCCGGATTTATCCGGCGCTGTTTTGTAGCCCGGCGACTTCATCGCCGGGCGGACGTGGCAAACGCTTCCAACCGAAATTGGACGCACCCAAAAGATTTTATCCGTGTTTCCTCGTATCCGTGTTGAGTGAACAGGGCTACGTTAGCAGTTACATTCGATGAGGAGTGTTCAGTGAGCAGAGGACGATAAAGCCCTGGTGCTGGCTAGAACTTCAGGCGGGCGTAAAACGTGCTGGCGGCCAATATGATGAGCAAGCCCGCCATGCCCAGACTGAACAGAGAGCCAATGAATATTCCGGCGGGGAGCAGCAGGATGAATGCGCCGACGAGCATGGCCGCATCGCCAATAATCG
This sequence comes from Anaerolineae bacterium, assembly GCA_026992375.1. Taxonomy (GTDB): domain Bacteria; phylum Chloroflexota; class Anaerolineae; order J102; family J102; genus M2005. The sequence goes on along the minus strand of JALXAF010000354.1, from coordinate 781 downwards.
GAAATTTGCGCGCCCGGCGCTTGCCCATGGCCCGCCGCACCAGTTCGGCCACGCCGCCACCCAGAGCCGGCCCAAGGAAGAACGCAGCCAAAAAGCCGAAGAAAATAAATCCTCCCAGAAACATGATCAGCAAGAGCGTGACCAGGCCAATGAACGCGCCGCCAATGAACGCAACGACGGCGCCCTTGATGACATCGCCGGAACTGGCGGTGTAGAACTTATCTTGCAGCCCGCGCACACAATCGGGACACCGAAAGCCCACCGGCGTGCGGATAGCGCATTCGGTGCAAATAGGCTTGCCGCATTTGTTGCAGCGCAACACGGTTTCACGGTCGGGATGATAATAACAATGCAGCACCTCGACCTGCTGCTGGCTTTCCCCGGCCGCGGCTTCCGTTCCCTCCAGCTCAGCCAAAGCCGCCTTGGCCTCCTCATGGTAGGGATTGATGCGCAGCGCCTGTTTCAGATAGCCGCGCCTCTCATCCTCATCGTCCAGCAAGGGAACCAGCTCCATGATGGCGTTGGCGTCATCTGGCGTTTGATTGAGGACTTCTTTGTAAAGCTGGATGGCGCGGGCTTTATCGCCGGTGGCCGCGGCCACCCGGGCCTGTTTCTTCAGATTGATGAGATCGAGTTCGTCCATAAAGGCAAATGAAGATGAGGGGCAACTGCTAACGTGTGCCAGTTGGTTGTCTTTTTCCACCTCGCCTGAAAAAACTTTGCAAACCAGCGGCTCCCTCCCCTGCAAAGGAGCGAAGCGACTGGCGGGGGAGGGCTGGGG
>JALXAF010000353.1 GCA_026992375.1 Anaerolineae bacterium | reverse complement strand
GGGTGCGGACGGTGGCTATGTCCACCACCGATGGTCTGCGCCGCGGCATGGAGGCCATCGCCATGGGCGCGCCCATCGAGGTGCCTGTGGGGCCCGCCACCCTGGGCCGCATCTTCGATGTCACCGGCCGCGTCATCGATAACATGGGCCCGGTCGAGACCGACACCTACTATCCCATCCATCGCGAAGCTCCGCCCTTCGACGAACAATCCACCAAGACGGAGATGTTCGAGACCGGCCTCAAGGTCATCGACCTGGTGGCGCCTTTCACCAAGGGCGGCAAGACCGGCGTCTTCGGCGGCGCTGGCGTGGGCAAGACGGTCATCATTCAGGAGCTCATCCGCAATGTGGCCGAGGAGCACAGCGGCTACTCGGTGTTTGCGGGCGTGGGCGAACGCTCTCGCGAGGGCAATGACCTGTGGCACGAGATGAAGGATTCGGGCGTGCTGCCCCAGACCGTAATGGTCTTTGGTCAGATGAACGAGCCGCCCGGCGCCCGTCTGCGCGTGGGCCTGACTGCGGTCACCATGGCCGAATACTTCCGTGATGAGGGCCGCGACGTGCTGCTCTTCATCGATAACATCTTCCGCTTCGTGCAGGCTGGCTCCGAGGTGTCGGCGCTGCTGGGACGTCTGCCCAGCGCGGTGGGATATCAGCCCACCCTGGGCACCGACATGGGCGAGCTGCAGGAGCGCATCACCTCCACCAAACGGGGCTCCATCACCTCGATGCAGGCCATCTATGTGCCTGCGGACGACTACACCGACCCCGCACCGGCCACCACCTTCGCCCATCTGGACGCGACCATCTCTCTGGAGCGTTCTCTGGCGGAGCAGGCGCTCTTCCCCGCGGTGGACCCGCTGGCTTCCACCAGCCGCATCCTCGACCCGCTGGTGGTGGGCGAGGAGCATTACGCGGTGGCCCGGGGCGTGCAGCAGACTTTGCAGCGCTACAAGGATTTGCAGGACATCATCGCCATCCTCGGCGTGGAGGAGCTGAGCGAGGAGGACCGGCTGACCGTGGCCCGGGCCCGCAAGATTCAGCGCTTCCTCACCCAGCCCATGTTCGTGGCCGAGCAGTTTACGGGCACGCCAGGCCGCTATGTGAAGATCGAAGACACTGTGCGCGGCTTCAAGGAGATTCTTGAAGGCAAGCACGACGATCTGCCCGAGGCCGCGTTCTACATGGTCGGCGGCATTGAAGAGGCGGTGGAAAAGGCGAAGAAGTTGCGCCAGGGATAATGGTTGGTATTGGCTATTGGGTGTTGGACGTCGGATGTGACCGAACGTCCGACAAGCCCCAAAACTCAACCGCCCAGTCCCCTAGTTCTAATTTCGAGACAAAAACTCTCTTCATCCAGCGAATACATTCATGGCAACAACTCACTTATCCCTCATCGCCCAGGATCGCATCGTTTATGAAGACGATGTAGACATGGTCATTCTGCCCGGCGCATCGGGCGTGTTTGCGGCTCTGGCCAAGCACGCGCCTATGATGGCCGTGCTGCAGCCGGGAGAGATCCTGGTGCGCAAGCAGGGCGAGGAAGACCGCTATTTTGCAGTGGGCGGCGGCTTCGCCGAGGTTCGCCCCGACGAGGTGGTGGTGTTGGTGCGCTCCGCTGAGGCGGCGGAGGAGATCGACATCGCTCGGGCCGAAGAGGCGCGACGCCGGGCCCAGGAGTATCTCAGCAGCCCCGAGAAGGAACGGGATATGGAGCAGCGTCTGGCCATGGAGGCGGCGTTGCGTCGTTCGCTGGCCCGCATGAAGGTGGCCCGCAAACGGGCGGCTGTGCGCTCTCGCGGGGCGGAGCAAACGCCTTACCCGCAATCCCAGCAAGAAGAATAGCTCATCTGGACTTTCGTGTCGAAAAGCCGGGCGTTTTTGCGTCCGGCTTTTTTTGCTCCTTTTGATTTCTGGGGGGCGAGCACCGCGTTTCGCGAGGCCAAAGACTTCGGAGGTCTCGCCAAGACCTCCGAAGTCTACAAGGCGCGCCATCATGTTCCATGAAATCCGATTGCTCATCTTTTTTCAACTGGTTTTGTCATCCGCCAGCGCTCTCGAATAGACGCATCGAGAAGGTGTCGGCCTCGCCGGCGTCCGGCGTGAGACCTCGGAGGTCTGCGCAGACCTCCGAGGTCTGAGGAGCGCGCTCCAGAGTCGCCTGAATTTGGAATTGCCGGGTCTCTCGTGGAGGAGCAGAGGACGATTGCCGCCAGCATTCATTCGGAATGCCACGAATGTTGCGCACTGCGTCATAAAAAAGTATAATAGCATCCAGATGTCATAATTCGTCTACATAATTCATCAACAGCCCTGCAATGATGCACGCTTACTCGCAGACCGCAAGCCCGATAGGACTTCACAAAACATCTGAGTTGGTGGATGGGCTTGTGTCCGCGCATGGGGATGGGGCAGGAGCACGGAGCAATGGAATCATCGTGAAATTTACATTCACGTTGTCATATCGAATCATCTCTACTCAGACAAGGAGAGTTGAATATGCGCTATCTGGTTTGCATCAAACAAACGCCGGACACTGCTGAGCTACCCAAGATCTCGCCTGAAGAGGCGGCCTCCGGGAAGCTGAGCGTCAATCTGGTGGTCAATCCGTGGGATGAGCACGCCATCGAGGCGGGCCTGCAGCTCATGGAAACTTACGGCGGCGCGACTGGCGCCGTGACCGTGGGCGACGAAGGCGCGATCGACGCGCTGCGCAGCGCCCTGGCCATGGGCTGCAAGGACGCCACCCTGGTCGAACACACTGATGAGGTGGACGCCTGGGGCGTGGCTGAATTGCTGGCCGGCGCCGTCAAACACGACGGCGATGTCAATGTCGTGCTCACTGGACAGATGACGGTGGACGGCAACTCGGGCGCTGTGCCTGTGGCCCTGGGCCGCAAGCTGGGCTGGCCCGTGCTCACTGGCGTCGCCAAGATCGTCGATCTGACCGATGACAGCATCACCGTGGAGCGCGTCTCGGGCCAGGCCCGCCTGACCGTGAAAGCGCCGCTGCCGGTTGTTGTCTCGGTCATCAAGGAGATCGGCGAGCCCCGTTACCCCACCTTCATCAACATTCGCAAGGCGGCCCGGGTGAAGGTGCCCGTGCTCACCGCGGATGACCTGGGCGTAGAACCCCCCGCGCCGGTGATCCACATGAGCAACTTCCGCAAGCCTCCCGCCCGCGATGCTCATGTGAAGCTGTTCGAGGGATCTCCCCAGGAAGCCGCCGCTGCGCTGGTTGACGCGCTGCTCGAAGAAAAGGTTTTGTAAGGAGGATATGACAATGAAATTCCTGGTTTACATCGAAACCGATAGCGGCGACGTGGTCGCCAGCAGTTGGGAGGCCCTGGGCGCGGCCCTGAGCCTCAGCGACGACGTGGAAGCCGTGGTCATCGGCGACAAGATTAGCGTCGTCACCGAAGAAGCCGTCGAGCGCGGCGCCAAGAAAGTGTATGTGGTCGAGGACGAAACCCGCGCCCTCTTCGATCTGGAGCGGCATCTGGCCGATGTGAAGAACGCTCTGGAGCAGTGCGGCGCTGACGCATTCCTGGCTTCACACACCAACAATGGTCGGGATTTGGCCGCGGCGCTGGGAGCTGAAAAAGGCGCTGGCGTCATCGCCGACGCCCTGGAGCTGGGCCTGGAAGGCGACGCTCTCAAGGGCGTGCGCGGCATCTACACCGGCAACATCCTGGTGGATGTGACGGTGGACGGTTCGCCCCAGATTGCCACCCTACGCCCGCGCGCATTCGCCCCCGCCGAAAAAGGTGCAGGCGGCGACGCCGAGGTCGTGCTGATGGACCCGGCGGACGTGGACAGCCCCTACGAAGTGCTGGGCGTGCAGCGGGCCGAGAAAGGCGAGGTCAGCCTCACCGAGGCCAGCATCATCGTCTCCGGCGGTCGCGGCGTGGCCAAAGACCCCGAGCTGGGCTTCGATCTCATCCGCGATCTGGCGGGCCTGCTGGGCGCGGCCGTGGGCGCTTCTCGCGCCGCAGTGGACGCGGGCTTCATCTCCTACGATCATCAGGTGGGCCAGACCGGCAAGGTCGTCCGCCCCGATCTCTACATCGCCGCTGGCATCAGTGGTGCGGTGCAGCATCTGGCGGGCATGGGCTCCAGCAAGATCATCGTGGCCATCAACAAGGACGAGGAAGCCCCCATCTTCAGCGTGGCCAACTACGGCATCGTAGGCGATCTTTTCCAAGTCGTGCCCGCCATGTCCGAAGCCGTGCGCGAGAAGCTAGGCAAGTAATCGTCATCGTCGCTCATCAAGCATTTTCAGCCTCCGGGGCTATCGCAGCCTCGGAGGCTTTTGGTGGGAGATAGACAACTGAAGGCAGACGCCGTCGTAGCGCCATTTCACCAGTCAG
>JALXAF010000352.1 GCA_026992375.1 Anaerolineae bacterium | reverse complement strand
ACTTTGACTCGCGGCGAAAAGAGGCCAAGGTGGACTACCTTATGCGTCAACTGCGTCGCTTGGGCTATCAAGTATCCTTGCAGCCCGTACCTATTGCGGCGTGACTTATTCTATTTTCAAAGCAGTCTCCCATGCCTATCCTCATCCCCGGCCTCACCGGCACCCTCATCAACACCACCACCGTCATCCTGGGCAGCCTCATTGGCATTCTCGTCGGCCACAGGCTCAGCGATAACACGCAAAAGACCGTGTTGCATGGCTTGGGCCTGGTCACCATCATCGTGGCCATCAGCAACGCCATCACCACGAAAAACATCCTCATCCCCCTGTTCGCCATCGTCATCGGCGCGATGCTCGGCGAGTGGATGCAGTTGGAGGAGCGGCTGGACGCGCTGGGCCAGTGGATGGAGCGCACCTTTGGCAAACGCCTGGGCGAGCAGGACGAGGGACGGCTGGTGCAGGCTTTCGTCACCGCCAGTCTGGTCTATTGCGTGGGCCCGCTGACTATCATCGGTGCGGTCAATGACGGGTTGGTCAATAACTACGAATTCCTGTTGCTGAAATCGGTGCTGGATGGCTTCGCCTCCATCGCCTTTGCGGCCAGCCTGGGCCCGGGCGTGATTCTTTCCGCCATCACCGTCTTCCTGTTCCAGGGCGGAATCGCTCTGTTGGCCATGCTCTTCGGCGGCGCTCTGGGCGGCGTCACCGCCGACAACCCCGCAGTCATCGAGATGACGGCCACCGGCGGCATTGTGCTTCTCAGCATTGGCTTCATCCTGCTGGATATCAAACGCCTGCGCGCGGCCAACTTTCTGCCCGCCATCTTTTTGGCTCCCGCCTTTGTGATGCTGTTACAATGGCTAGGCGTCGTCTTCTAACGCAAATCTCTCCGCAAGACCGTTATCATCATCGATTAAATCACATTCCTATCTCAACACAAGGATTTCTCATGTTCACGCTGGCTTTTCGCAAACAATTCATCGCCCATCATCACACCGCCCCCCAAATCGACGCCGAGCATCCGCTGCGCTCTCATGTTTATCTGCTCGAAGTCATGCTGGAGGCCGAGGAGCTGGATAGCGAGGGCATGGTGCTGAATCTGGATGAGTTGGAAGCGGAACTCGATGACATCGTTGCGCTTTATCGCTATAAAAACCTGAACGAAACCGACGCGTTCAAGGGGCGGATTCCCACGCTGGAGACTTTCGCTCAGGTGCTGGGCGATTCCATCGATGAGTCTCTGTACGCGCCCCATCTCACAGCCATTAGCGTGCGGCTGTGGCGAGATGAGAAGGCCTGGGCGCTGTACGACATCGAGAAATAGGCTACATGATCGAGCTGACTTTTCTGGGCACCAGCGCGTCCGCTCCATCCATCCAGCGGGGACTTTCCAGCGCCATCGTGCAACATCGCGATCAGCGGTTCATGGTGGATTGCGGCGAAGGGACGCAGCGGCAGTTGCTGCGTTCGGGCCTGGGTTTCAAACGCCTGAACAAAATCCTCATCACCCACGGACATCTGGATCACATCCTGGGCCTGGCTGGATTGGTCTCCACCATGGCCCGGTGGGAGATGATGGAGTCGCTGGAGATTTTCGGCGGCGCTTTCGCCCTGGATCGCATCCGACGGCTGATGGATGTGGTGTTCGCGCCTCATCCCGTCCCCGATAGCATCCGCTTCAACGAGATCTGGCCCGGCGTCATTTTCGAGACCGAGCATCTGCGGGTGGAGGCGTTTTCAGTGGTGCATCGCGGGCCCGATTGCTTCGGCTTTCAATTCGTCGAGACGCCCAAACGCCCCTTTCTGGTTGAGAAAGCCGCGGCGCTGGGCGTGCCCGCGGGGCCCGAGCGCCGTCAACTGGTGGATGGACAGGCCATCATCCTGGCCGATGGCCGCGTCGTTCATCCCGACGAGGTGCTGGGCCCGCCCCGACGCGGCGCGCGGCTGGCCTTCATCGGCGATCTGGCCCGCACCCGCGGGCTGGCCCGCACGATCGCCAACGCGGATGCGCTGGTGGTGGAAGCCACCTATCTGGAGCAGGATAGGGAGCTTGCCCGGCAATACGGGCATCTCACCGCGGCCCAGGCCGCGCGGCTGGCCCGCAACGCGGGCGTGCGCCAGCTCATCCTCACCCACATCTCCCGGCGTTACAGCGGCGAAGACATCCTGGCCGAGGCCAAGGCCATCTTCCCCAACGCCGTCGTGGCCAGCGACTTCGACCGTTTCGAGATCAAGCGCCCGCGAGAGCAGCAGGACGGACGGGGTTAGGACGCCCGATCAGCTTCTTCGCCCAGCGCCTTGCGCAGGATAGCGGCTTTTTCTTCGAGCTGATCGCGGCTGGCCTGGCGCAACCCGCCGGCGCGGGTGCAGTGGAAGCCGTCGCCGCGAAAACGGGGAATGACGTGCAGGTGGGCGTGGGGGACTTCCTGGCCCGCGGCCCGGCCATCGGCCAGAGTGAGATTCACGCCATCGGCCCGCACAGGCGAGCGATAGATGGCCGCAGCGATGTCTCGGGCCACGGTCATCATGCGGGCGGCTGTGGCTTCATCCACATCGGCCACCCGAGTGAAATGACGCTTAGAGACCACCAGCGTGTGACCGGGATTGATGGGGAACAGGTCCATGAAGGCGATGACCATATCATCCTCATAGACGATGCTGGCGGGTGCACGGCGGGCGATGATGTCACAGAAAATACAGGCGCTCATCATTTCGCTCCTATTTTGCAAAGCTGATGGTTTGAATGTATCAAAATACAGCGATGATTGACATCCATTCGGTGAACGATGGTTGAATATGCTAAAATAGATACTGTCAACAGGCAACTCTCTCCACAGATAGCGAATCTAATGCCAACCGTCAAGCGTATTGGGCCATATCGTTTTTTCTTCGTATCCTTGGATTACGGAGAACCACCCCATATCCATGTCCAAAGAGACAAACTTGTTGCGAAATTCTGGCTTGATCCGATCGCTTTACAAAAAGCAGGCGGCTTTAGACCCAACGAACTGAACAAAATCGCTCGACTTGTTCAGGAACACCAGAAAGAATTTCTGGAGCGATGGTATGAATACTTTGGCGATTGATATTCAAACAATCAAGGCTCGGCGGGTTTCTGTCACGGATGAAACTCTGACCGTCGAATTGACGGACGGGCGGGTGATCAGCGTGCCGCTGGCCTGGTATCCGCGCCTGTGGTATGGTTCCCCAGAGGAACGATCCCGGTTCGAGATCATTGGAGATGGCGAACTGATCCACTGGCCCGATCTGGATGAAGACCTGAGCGTAGCTGGCATTTTGGCGGGCAGACGATCCGGGGAAAGCCCCGCTTCACTGAAAAAATGGCTGACCGCTCGCACCACAAAAACAGATAGCACCACGAACTGATCACTTCTCGATCAGGCCAGACTTCCTCCGCTCTCACTCGACAGGAGCAAAAAGTACGGGAGATGAGGCGCCTGCATCTTTGAAATATAGAGATTTTCATCGGGAAACAGCCGATGCAGGGGATGCTGAAGCTCGGGAGGCAAAGCGGCGTGCAGATGCAGGCGCTGGCCCGTGACCGGATGAGTGATGGTCAGCGCGGCGGCATGCAAAAACAACCGATGCAGGTCGTAAACCTCGCGAAAATGGCGGTTGATGCGGCCTTTGCCATAGGTGGTGTCGCCGATGATCTGATGGGCGGCACGGGCCAGGTGGCGGCGAATCTGATGCTGGCGGCCCGTGCGGGGCATCGCCTGCACCAGGGTGACGCGCTCGGCCGGGCAATAGGCCAGCGGTTGGAAGTGCGTCAGAGCCGGGCGACGGGCGTTGCCATCCTTCAGGGGATGATCCACCGTCATTGGTCCGGCCAGCCAGCCCCGGGCCAGAGCGATGTAGGTCTTGCGCGTGTCGGGCTGTGAGAGCTGATCGTGCCACAACCGGGCCGATTCCCGGGTGAGTGCGTACAGCAACACGCCGCTGGTGGGGCGATCCAGCCGATGGACGGGGTAGGTCTGCCGATCGATCTGGCGGGCGACGAGCTGCCGCAGAGACGTTTCCTTGGGCCCGGCCCACTTGCTGTTGTGCACCAGCAGGCCCGCGGGCTTGTTGACGACCACGATGCTGTCGTCCCGCCACAAGATCTCGATAGGCGATTTCTCCGGCAATGTCGTTGGGGCTTCGGTATCCATCACTGGGATGATACCTCGGGCGGCGCGCTTTTCCAAACGCCCGCCCGCGTCGTACAATGACTTGATGCCTGCTTACCCAAATCCGCCAGACCTCAACGCCCGGCCCAACGGCAAAGCTCGCCTGCGCGCGGGCCTGACGCGCGGCCTGGCGCGGCTGATGCACAGTAGCGGCGGGGGCGAGCTCTCGCCTGAACGCCTGCCCACCGCCCGTATCCTGGTCATCCGCCCCGACCATCTGGGCGACCTGCTGTTTTTGGGCCCGGCCATGCGCTGGCTGCGTGCCCGCCTGCCCGACGCCCACATCGCGCTGGCGGTGGGGCCGTGGGTCAAACCGGCGCTGCCCGGCCTGGCCGGAACTTACGATGAGCTCATCGAGATTCCCTTTCCCGCGTTCGAGCGAGGCGAGCGGGCGGGTGCGGCTTCTCGCTGGGGGTTGCTATGGCGCTGGGCTGCGCGGCTGAAGCGAAGGCGCTTCGACGCTGCACTCATTGCCCGCCCCGATCATTGGTGGGGCGCGATGCTGGCCCGCTTCGCGGGCGTCCCCCTGCGGCTGGGCTTCGATACGCCCGAAACAGCGCCCTGGCTCACCCGGGCGCTGCCAACGGCCCATGAGCACGCAGCCGCCAGCAATTTGCGGCTGGTTGCAGCGCTGACGAACGACAGTCTGAACCCCAACCCCGCCGATCATCCCCTCCGATTTCAGCTTTCGCCGCGCGATTTGGGCGAGGCCGACGCCCTTTTGTTCGATATCTTCGGCGTGGACAACGTGCATCCCCTGGCGGTGATTCATCCAGGCTCGGGCGCCGCCATCAAGCTATGGGAAATCGAAAAGTGGCGAGAGATCGCCCGCAGGCTGGCGGACGCGCGCGCGCGGGTGCTGATCACCGGCGGCCCGGGCGAAACCGAGCTCACCCGGGCCGTGGCCGCTGTCTCTTCAGGCAATGTCATCGACCTGGGCGGACAGACGTCCTTCGCCGTGTTGGGAGCGTTGTTGCATCGAGCTGATCTGGCGCTGGGGCCCGACAGCGGGCCGCTGCATCTGGCTGTGGCTGTGGGGACGCCCACCGTGCATCTGTACGGGCCTGCGGATCCGACGCTATTCGGGCCTTGGGGCGATCCGCCCCGACACCGGGTCATCATGAGCCCCTGGCGCTGCGCGCCTTGCGGCAAATTCGATTGGCTCGATCTTCCCGCTCATGGCTGTGTGCGCGACATCTCTATCGATAGCGTCTGGCGGGCCGCTGAAGATGTGCGTTTGCCAATCCACAACTGACTCCACCAACCCCAGCAAATCCGACATCACCGAGGCGCCCTGGATCAGCGTCTCCTAAAATCCTCGACGAGAGTCGCACGATTGAGCCCCTTAAAAGCGACCTGCATATCCCAGCCTTTCGGCCGGAATGGGACGCATCCGAATGATTTGACATGATAGGGATGCTTATTTACAATACTTTCCATTAGTTTACCCAATTTTTCTAAAATTCCGAAGTTACTTTTGTTTTTCTCGCCAATCACAATCCGGGAGGTTTGCACATAAAAATTTCGCCGTCCTCGTCCAGCCAGCGCCCGGCAGCATTGTCGATGAACATGACGACGGAAATGAAGCTGTGGTGTAATTCGATTGCCTTTACGCCTGATTTGCATAGCGCGACGTAAGTTGACCAGACCATCTTCAAGCGTTCCACATTCATACCCCACCAATCCGATCCCATTCGCTGCATTCAAATCAAGGAGGAGAACATGTCGAAAATCATCCGAACCCTGTTGGTATTGACTCTGCTCACCGTCATCATTGCTGTGGCAGGGTGTTCGTCTTCTCAGCAGCCAGCAGAAAAACCCGCAGCCGCTCCCACCGAAGCGCCCAGCGCCACCGAAGCTGCCCCGGCTCCCACCGAAGCGCCCACCCCTACCGAGGCCCCGGCCAAACCGGCCGAGCCAACGACCATCATTTATGGTTTGTATCAGGAGCCTGATGTCCTGAATCCATTCATCGCCTCCCAATACGCCGCCGATGAGGTTAGCAAAATGGTGGTGGAAGGGCTGGTGGATGTGGATCCCGACGGCAACTTCTATCCCGTTCTGGCGGAAGAAGTTCCCACCATCGAAAATGGCCTGGTTTCGGAAGATGGCTTGAATGTCACCTATCACATCAAAAAGGACATTGTCTGGTCCGATGGCGAACCCTTCACCTGCGACGATGTAAAGTACACCTGGGAGATCGTCACCACGCCCGAAAGCGGCGCAGTCAACACCTCCGGCTACGACCAGATCGAATCGATCACCTGTGACGATCCCAACACTGTTCAGATCAAATTCAAGAAATTCTACGCTCCCTATCTTACATTGTTCGATTCGGTGTTGCCCAAACACGCCACAGAAGGCTCCACCGATATGACCACCTGGGATTACAACACCACGGGTCTGCTCGGCACCGGCCCCTTTGTGCTCAAAGACTGGGAATCGGGGGATCACATCACCCTGGTGAAAAACGAAAACTATCGCGATTATCCCGATTTGCCCAAGGCCGATCAGATCATCGTCCGCATCATTCCCAGCCGCGAAGTGGGCAAAGCGCTTATCACATCAGGCGAGATCGATATCCTTTGGGATCTATCCGAAGCTGATGTGCCTGAATTCGAGGAAAATCCCGATGTCGTGGTCAATAAACGTCCGGGGCCGGGCACAGAACGTCTGTTGCTGAATCTGGCGGATCCAACTCTGGACGCCACCGACGATCCTCTCAATCATCCTCACCCTCTGCTGGCTGACCTTCGGGTGCGCGAGGCCATTCAATACGGCATCGACAAACAGCTTATCGTGGATGAATTGCTTTATGGCGCGACCGTTGTGGGCACCAGCGAGCTGAGCATTGGCTGGGCCAAATGCGATATCCCACCTTCCGAATTCAATCCCGATAAGGCAAAAGAACTGTTGGACGAGGCAGGATTCAAAGATGAAGATGGCGATGGCGTGCGAGAATGCCACGGATGCAAGTACGCCGAAGAAGGAACGCCGCTGAAGTTGAAGATTCAGAGCACCTCGGGCAACCAGTTGCGGGAAGAAACCGAACAATTGCTGGTGGAAATGATGAAAAACATCGGCATCGAATTCTATATCGAAAACGTCCCCAGCTCAGAGCTCTTCGGTTCGTGGTCCAGCGGGGCCTTCCGCAAGCACGGCAACTTTGACATCCTCATGTACACAACCAGCGACAAAATTGACCCTCAGAGCCACATGAAGGGATACTTCCACAAGGATAGCATTCCCACTGAGGCGAACAATGGCAAGGGTTTCAACTACGTGCGTTGGATCAACGATCGGGCCAGCGAGGCGCTGGATAAAGCTGGCTCCACGCCCAATCTGGATGAACGCAAGGCGCAATACCAGATCGCCTGCGAGGAAATCGCCCATGACATCCCCCATCTCTACCTTTACGACCGCTCCGAAATCGATCTGACGCGCTCCAACATCAAGGGGTTCAAGGTGAATCCCTGGGGACGCCAGACCTGGAATGTAGAAGAATGGGATAAAGAATAAACCATCCCTGGCTCCCTGATCGCTCTTTGTGATCAGGGAGTCTTCCTTATTTTGGAGGCTCGATTGACTCACTACATCCTGCGGCGGCTCATTTACGCCGTCCCGTTACTGATTCTCATCAGCATCATTGTTTTCTTTCTAATCTCGCTGGCTCCGGGCGGGCCTATGGCGGCGTTCGAGGAGAATCCAAACCTCACTCCTGAAGATATTGTGCGTCTGGAAGAGGAGTTCGGATTGAATCAGCCCATTTATGTGCGCTATTGGAAATGGGCGAAACGCATCGTCGTAGGCGATTGGGGATATAGCAACGTGACGCATCGGCCGGTGCTCGAAGAAATTGGTCATCGTTTGCCCAACACATTGCAGCTAATGCTAGTGGCTTTTTCCATCACACTGCTCATTTCCATTCCTATTGGGCTTTATTCCGCACTGCATCAATACTCGCTTTTCGATCATGTCGCCACTTTTTTTGCATTTGTGGGCCAAGCCATCCCCATCTTTTGGTTTGGACTTATTCTGATCATCATTTTCAATGTATGGCTCAATAATCCTGTCAGCCCTCATCATGGCTTTGCCTGGTCCCATTTCACCCAATGTGCCGATTGCAAGCCCCTGCTGCCAGGCGGCGGCATGGCCCCTTACGGCGTCGATGATCCCACCCTGGGGCAGCGCATTCAACATATGATCCTGCCGGTGACCATGCTGGCTATGTTCGGCATGGGCGCCTACACTCGATACATGCGCGGCCAAACTCTGGAAGTCATTTATCAGGATTATATCCGCACTGCCCGCTCCAAGGGGCTTTCTGAACGCATGGTGGTGATGAGACACGCTTTCAAAAACGCACTGGCGCCCGTCGTCACCATCATCGCGTTGGATCTGCCAGGCCTGTTTGGCGGCGCTCTCTTCACCGAAACCATTTTTTCATGGCCGGGCATGGGCAGGCTATTCTATCGTTCGGCGCAGCGAGGCGATTATCCATTGCTCATGGGCATTGTTATGATCAACGCTGTTCTCATTATTGCGTTCAATCTGTTAGCTGATCTATCCTACGCTTATCTCGACCCGCGCATCAGGTATGACTAAAATGGCAACTGCAACGACTCACGTCCCAGCCGCAGAAACGATTTCCCATAAACAGCGGACTCTACACGGGATGGCCTGGCAACAATTCAAACATCATCAGATGGCCATGGTCGGCAGCGCCATTTTGGCAATCCTGCTTCTTGGCGCGATTTTCGTCTCGTTCATCAGTCCATACAGCCCTACTGACAGCAGCTTGCGCGAACGTCGCGATCCACCAAGCATTCAGCATCCCATGGGCACCGACACCCTAGGGCGAGATTTGATGACGCGCATCTTCTATGGCGGCCGCATTTCTCTGGCAATCGGTTTGGGGGCAACCATCCTCGGAGTCTCCATCGGCGTCATCATTGGCTCTATGGCCGGCTACTATGGCGGCAAAGTTGATGAGGCGCTGATGCGTCTGACCGATCTCTTTTTATCGTTGCCGCGCATCTTCCTACTCATCATCATGGCGATTTTGCTTAGAGAGGTGGATGTTCCCATTCTCAAGGCCAATGGCGATATGGGCGGCATTATTCTTATCCTGGGTTTACTTTCGTGGACCAGCGTCGCCCGGCTGGTGCGAGGCCAATTTCTCAGCCTGAAGGAAAAAGAATTCGTTGAATCGGCGCGTGCGATCGGCGCATCGCCTTCCCGCATTATTTTCAAGCACATCTTGCCAAATACGGCCACGCCCATCATTGTGGCGGCGACGCTCCTGGTCGCTCGCAACATCATTTCCGAATCGGGCCTCAGCTTTCTTGGTTTTGGCGTGCAACCGCCCACGCCCACCTGGGGCAACATGCTCAACGCCGCCCAGGATGAGATGCGCAAAGGCAACTGGTGGATGGCTTTCTTCCCTGGTTTGATGATTTTTCTCACCGTCATCAGCATCAATTACATCGGTGATGGTTTACGTGATGCACTGGATCCACGCAAGGTGAAATAGCACATGTCAACCAATCTCCTCAAGCAACGCGTGCAAGATTATATCGAGAGCATTTCCGAGGAACTGTTGGCCATTAGCCACAGCCTGCATGATCATCCTGAGCTGGCTTTCCACGAATATCGCTCCATGACCTTGCTGGCCGATACGGCTGAAAAATATGGTTTTCAGGTGCAACGAGGCGTGGCTGGTCTGGAGACCGCTTTCATCGCCCGCAGCCAGAACGGCTCCGAGCATCCCGCTATTGCTATCCTGGCCGAGTATGACGCGTTGCCGGGCCTGGGGCACGCCTGCGGACATAACGTCATCGCCACCGCAGCCATAGGCGCCGCATTGGCGCTGCAATCGGTGCGAGCGGCCCTGCCGGGCGTGATTGAGCTCATCGGCACGCCCGCGGAGGAAAAAGGCGGGGGGAAAGCCATCATGGTGGAGCGAGGCGTGTTCGATCATCTCGATGCAGCCATGATGATTCATCCTGGCAGTAAAAACATGGTCGATAAGGGCTCCATCGCCTCCAACGCCCTGGTCTTCGAATTCTTCGGAAAGGCCGCGCACGCCGCGGCTGCGCCCGATAAGGGAATCAACGCCCTGGACGCCTGCATCCAGACCTTCAACGCCGTCAACGCCTTGCGCCAGCACCTGCCGCCCGATGTTCGCATTCACGGCATTATCACCCATGGCGGCGAGGCTTCCAACATCGTGCCCGCTTACGCCCGGGCCGAATTCGGCGTGCGCGCGGCCTCTTCGGATGTGTCGCTGGATGTGGTGGAGAAGGTGAAGCGGTGCGCCGAGGCGGGCGCGTTGGCGGCTGGAGCGACGGTCGAAATTCACCACCTGCGCCACTATGCCCACCGACTTCCTAACCCCACCATAGCGAAGCTATTCGCCGAAAATCTGAAGCTTTTAGGCCAACCTGTGGCCTCCCCCGCGCCCGACGAACGTCGCGGCTCTAGCGATATGGGCAACGTTAGCCATGTCGTCCCCGCCATTCACCCCTACATCGCCATGGTTCCCGACGATGTGGGCGCCCATACCCCCGAGTTTGCACTGGCCGCGGGCGGAGAAGCGGGCGATAAGGCATGGAAGATCGGAGCCAAAGCCCTGGCCATGACCGCAGTCGATTTATTCCTGCGTCCCGAGCTGCTGGCCCGGGCCAAAGCCGAGTTGAAGCAAATGACCAACCCCGACGCCCGTTGGCGGCAGATGCGATTTTTCGAACAGACGCCATGAGCGATTGCTCACCCCATAACGAACGAAAATGGAACGCAGAAACATCTGATACACACGGATTTTCGCAGGTTGTTTTGATCTTATCTGTTTTTATCTGCATCGATCAGCTTTTTCTGCGTCATCTGCGTTCTGTTTACGTGACTATCGCCATGAGCGGTTGTGCGTCGAGGCCAATGAGAATCAACTCTCGGCCGTCATTCTGAGCGAAGTGAATAATCACTATTCTCAGCCCCGGCTTACTCCTCGAACCCAAACTGCCAGGCCTGATTGTCCATGGGCAGATCATCCAGTCGGGCCCGACGCAGCGCCGCGAACCGCGGCAACTGCTCGGCCAGGGAATCGCCCCCCAGCTTCTCCATGAGCGCATCCGCTAGCACGATGGCGAGCATGGCCTCGCCCACCACCACGGCCCGGGGCACGGCGTTGAAGTCGGAGCGCTCGTAGGTGGTGGGCTCCGGCTCGCCCGTGGCCAGGTTCACCGATTGGCGGGGATTGAGCACGGTGCTGATGGGTTTCATAGCCGCGCGCACCACCAGGGGCTCGCCAGTGCTGACGCCCCCCTCCAGCCCGCCGCCCCGGTTCGTCTTGCGGATGAGATTGCCTTCCTCATCCAGGAAAATCTCGTCATGCACCTCGGAGCCGAACATAGCCGCGTTCTCGAAGCCCGGCCCGATTTCCACGCCCTTGATTGCGTGAATGGATCCCACCGCCGCCATGATGCGGGCACCGAGGCGGCGGTCCCAATGTACATGGCTGCCCAGTCCTACAGGCAGGCCCAACGCGATAATCTCGAACACGCCGCCGATGGTGTCCTTGCGCTGCATCGTCTCGGCCACAATGGCGCGCATGGCCTCCATCGCCTTCAGATCAGGACAGCGCAGGTCATTGCTTTCGGCCAGTTCAAAACGTTCGTCATAGGGCATGTCGTCGGGAATGCGGGCCCGCACCGGCCCGATGGCCAGCACATAGCCCTGCACCCGAATGCCGAACTGGGCCAGATATTGTTTGCACACTGCGCCCACGGCCACCCGGGCCGCAGTCTCCCGGGCGCTGGCCCGCTCCAGGGCCAGACGCAGCTCCCGATAGCCGTATTTCACCGCAGCGGTGAGATCCGCGTGGCCGGGCCGGGGCGTAGTCATGGGGGGGATATCGCGATCCCGCCAGTTTTTCCAATCTTTGTTGGGGATGTGGAGGGCGATGGGGCCGCCGGTGGTTTGTCCGGCCATCACGCCCGACGTGATGCGGGCAACGTCCTTTTCGATGGCCATGCGGCCGCCCGCGCCGTAGGATTTCTGACGGCGGGCCAGGTCCTGGCGGATGAGATCGGTGTCGATAGGCACGCCCGCGGGCATGCCTTCGAGGATGGCGGTGAGTTGCGGGCCGTGGCTTTCGCCCGCAGTGAGAAAGCGGATAGGCATAATTTGGGGTCAGTAATCAGATAGAGAACGTGAATTCAATTGCTCCCTCATTTATTTTATTGTTAGAATGACTGACGCGAGCGACGGAGGAAGCGGGGTTGTCGGTAAATGAAATGATAGACGAGCTGCAACGTCACGGCATTACGCTGGATCAAACCACGCCGGAAGAGGCCCGGAATGAGATCAAGGCGCTCTTGGAGCGGATGGCGGCGTAGTTACAGAAACGCCTTGCGGGGATGGTAGGCGTTCTCTGGCGCACTGGGGATGACCGTGTGCTCGCCTGTGAGGACGCGGCGGGCCAGCCATTCGCACCAGGGTTCGATGGGCTGCTGGCCGGAATCGATCTCCGCCAATGAGAAGTAGGCGACTTTGTCGGTCTCGACGCCATCGGGAGTCGGCTGGCCCGCGAGATGATGACCGATGAAGACAACGGCCAGCCATCCGGGCGTAGGCAGGTTCTGGATGCCCAGCAAGCCGTCAAGCTCGGCCCGAACGCGACTTTCTTCGTAGGTTTCGCGCAGCGCGGCATCCTCAGGCGTTTCTCCTTCGTCCACCAGCCCCCAGGGGATGCTCCACTGCCCGGCCAGGGAGTGGCCCGGGGCCTGACGGATGAACAGCACTTTCTCGCCCTGCAGGATGACGGCGCCCACGCACACCGCCATTTTGGGCGGCCAGGGAGAGGGGGCGTCGGGCGTTTCTGTGTTTGTATCACTCAACGTTCAGTCTCCTGTACATATTTTTTTCTGACGTGTCAAATCCTTCAAATGCGTCCCATTTTTGCGCACTACACCACAATCGGCGCCCGATACTCGCCGAAGACCCGGCGCAGCACATCGGTGATCTCGCCCAGGGTGGCGTAAGCTTCCACAGCCTCGACAAAGAGGGGCATGAGAGGCGCGTCGGGCGTGCGGGCTGTAGCCTCGATGCGGGCCAGGATCGCGTCCACCCGCGCCTGATCCCTCTGCGCCCGCACCTGCTGCACACGGGCGATCTGCGCCGCCTGCGCGGCTTCGTCCACCCGCAGCAGCTCGGGCATGGGCTCGAGCTCGGTCACGAATTTGTTCACGCCCACTACGATCTGCTCCCCCGACTCGATGGCCATCTGCGCCCGATACGCGCTCTCCTGAATCTCCCGCTGCATGAAGCCCTCCTCGATGGCCCGCACCGCGCCGCCCATGGCCTCGATGCGCTGGATGTAGTCCCAGGCCCGGGCCTCGATCTCGTCTGTCAGCTTCTCGATGGCATAAGAGCCGCCCAACGGATCCACCGTATCGCCCACGCCCGCCTCATAGGCCAGAATCTGCTGGGTGCGCAACGCGATCTGCACCGCCTTCTCCGTGGGCAGGGCCAGAGCCTCATCCATGCTGTTGGTATGCAGGCTCTGCGTGCCGCCCAGCACCGCGGCCAGGGCTTGCACCGTCACCCGGATGATGTTGTTTTCGGGCTGCTGCGCGGTGAGGGTGGAGCCTGCTGTCTGGGTATGAAAACGCAGCTTCCACGAGCGCGGGTTCTTGGCCCCGAATTCCTCCCGCATAATGCGCGCCCACAGGCGACGGGCCGCCCGGTATTTCGCCACCTCCTCCAGGAAATAATTGTGCGCGTTGAAGAAGAAGGAGAGCTGGCGGGCGAAGACGTCGATATCCAGGCCCGCGTCCAGGGCCGCTCGCACATAGGCCATGCCGTCGGCCAGGGTGAACGCCACCTCCTGCACCGCATCGCTGCCCGCCTCGCGGATGTGGTAGCCGCTGATGCTGATGGTGTTCCATTTGGGGACTTCCTGCGCACAATAGGCGAAGAGATCCGTGATCAAACGCATGGAGGGCTGGGGCGGGAAGATGTAGGTGCCCCGGGCCATGTACTCCTTGAGGATATCGTTCTGCACCGTGCCCCGCAGCTTGTTCACCGGCACGCCCTGTTTGCGAGCCACGCCAATCACCATGGCCAGCAGGATGGGCGCGGT
>JALXAF010000351.1 GCA_026992375.1 Anaerolineae bacterium | reverse complement strand
CGAACAATGAAATTGATTTTGACGACCATTGCCATCTTTTTGCTGCTGGGAATGTTGTTTGCAGCGAGCGTCATCGCGCAGAGCCCGGGAGATGGCGGTTGGCGATTTCTGAATGGTCCCGTTGCGCCCGGCGGCAATGTGATGGACATCGCTGTATCGCCCGCGGACCCCGACCGCATTCTGGCCCTGGTTATGGATGCTGATGCGTACGACCATCCGACCAGTTATCTCTTCCGTTCGGATGATGGCGCGATGACCTGGCGGCAGGTTCATGCCTTCGATGGCGGTGTTTTGGGCGGCGTTTTGGATGTGGCGCTGGACCCGAACGATGCGGAAGTTGCGTTGGCTGGCAGAAAGGATGCTCTCTATCGTACGGGCGATGGCGGGCTGAGCTGGACGCAGGTGTACACCATGGGCCAGGCGGTCGCCATCACGCCAAACGGCGATTATTACGCCGCCGGGCCGGTGATGCTGCATGATGATAGTTGCTACGGCGAGCTAATGGGCATCGTTCGCAGCCAGGACGCCGGGCGGACATGGCAGTTGCTGCATCGATTCTGTGCAAGCGATGCTGTTCGCATCATGGCTGCGCCAGCGCCTGATGGCAGCGTTTATGTGGCGGCCTGGTGGGACGCAAACAAACAAGAACGCTTGTGGCGCAGTGATGATGGCGTCACCTGGACCGATGTGCTTTCTGATGGTGTGGATAGTCGGGAACTGCGTCATTGGCTGCTCGATTTTGTCATCAATCCGACGGATCCGGATGTCTTGTTCCTCAGTGACTATTTTGGACTGATCCGCAGCTTGGATCGGGGCGAGACCTGGACGCGATTGCGGGATCCTGGCCCACGGACCCAATCCCATTACCCCCCGGAACATGCTTACGCAATGGCTTTTGGTGGAAACGGTGTTCTCACTATTGCCGAAAGATGGGGCTATTCCGACGCTGGCGAATCTTACATCTATCGTAGCGATGACAATGGCGATACCTGGTGGCGGGCGCTGGAGACGCTGCCTCGCGGGGTTAGCCGACTCATCGTCCGGCCCCAAAGCGCCGATGCTCTGTATGCGGGATTGCTAGATTTTGGCGTATATGAAGGGCGAGCTAACGGTGGGCGCTGGATCGCCAGGAATCGCGGACTGCAAACCCTGATCTCGGTAAAGGATTTGGCAGCCAGTACAACGGATGTGGATCGGGTGTACGCCGTGGGGAACGAGCCTGCAGGAGGGTTGTTTCGCAGCGAGGATGGCGGCCTGAGCTGGACTGCCATTATGACCGACGTCCGACTGACTGCTATTGATCTCTATCCGGGATCGAGTGACTCCGGTTGGGCGGGAGGCAATGGCGTCATGTTTTCCTTCGACAGCGAAAACACCCATCTTTACCGTCACATGCCCGAGGTCATCAACGCCATCAAGTTGTACGCCAGAAGTCCCCATCAAGGCTATTTAGTTGGCTCTTCTCGTGGGGGAGGGTTTCTGGGCAGGCTTGAGACGATTGTGACGCCCAACTCCCCCAGCGATTTTGATTATTGGATGTTTTTCGAGATTCCCAACGCTCTGCGCGCCGACGATCTGGCCGTTGATCCCCGCGATTCTCAAACGGTTTATGTGGCGGCGATGCTCAGAACGCCTGGCGATGTTCCACCGGAAACTGTCATTTTGCGTAGCAATGATGCTGGCGAAACCTGGACGCAACTATTGAAGGCTGATCCTTCCTACAATTATCTTTTTCGCAAAATCGAGATCGCGAAGCATCCGCCTTACACGCTCTACGCCATGCAACAATGGGCGTATCTCTATTTCAGCAAGGATGGCGGGCAGACCTGGGATAGGCGGCATCTGCCCCCTGGCAATGTTTCGGATATGGTTTTGGATGATTTCGACATTCCCATTATCGCTTCTGATGACGGCGCTTTCCGCTGGGATGCCGCTTCGTCCCGATGGCGGCGGATCAGCCCTGACGCCGTTCGGGCCCAGGCGTTGCTTTTCGCCCGCGGCCGCCAGCCCCGGTTGTATGCGGGAACGAGACGGGGCGTATGGGCGAAGGATGTGGGTCGGGCCCGGCTTTGGCTGCCATGGACGTGGTGATGGGCGCGGTCGGCCAGGTCGGACGCGTTTGCGTTCCGTCACGTTCGCTACAGCATGTTGAACCAGATCAACATTTGCTCGGCGATGGGGGTGAGCAGGCCCGGATTGAGGGCGATGACGCCGCCCGCGGCCAGCAGAAGGCCGATGGTCCATGCGGCGATGCGCGATTCCCGTTCGAGGGTGACATCCTGCACGGGCGAGGTCAGACGCCGGGCCGCGCGGATGAGGCCCAGGACGCCCAGCGTCAGCGCCAGCATCGCCCACAAGAAGATGTCGCCCGCCCGGTATTCCGCCACCTGGTAGGTCGCCAGCCGCATGGGGAAGAGCGCTCCCAGGGGCCATCCCAGCAGGAAGAGGCCGCCGGCGATGAAGCCCAGGGTGGAAAGGGGAAGGCGTTCGGCGACGCCGTTGAGTTTTTCGTAGGGCGGGTTTTCTCCAAAGCGATGGACGATGCTTTGCAGGCCCGCAGCGGCCAGTGTCAGCGCCAGGGGCGCGACCAGGAACAGCCAGAAGATGGCCTCGTTGCCCAGTTCTCCGGTGAGGCCCCAGGCCAGAAAGGCCGCGCCATACGTCCACAGCAGCAGATAGCCCCATAACTGCCCCAGCCGTTGGCTGCCGAACATGAATACGCCCGCCCACAGCATTTGGATGACCGCGATCCAGGGCAGCCACAGCCCCGGGTCTGCAAAGTCGGTAATGGCGGGATAGGCGAAAAACAGGCGGCGGAGGAAGGTGTAGATGGCGATCTGCCACGCGCCCACCAGAAATGCCCCGGCGAATGCGGGCGATGATTCTCCCAGCGCGGTGATCCAGCCGTGCATGGGAACGGGCGAGGTGAGAATCAACATGCCGATGATGAGGGATTTCCAGGCGTTGTTCCACAGCCGGGGATCGTCGGCCGCGACGGCTGATTGCGAGAAAACCCAGGCGGTGAAGAGGAAGAGGGGAAATGCGAGGATGGGGGCCAGCAGGGTGCGCAACGCGGCACGGGCGGAGCGGGGTTTGTTGCCCTGGGCGATGAAGGCCATGATCACCGCGGCCAGCATCAGCCACAGAGGGGCCCACAGAAGCGGCGCACTGCTGAGGAAGAGAATCAGTGCGGCCAGCAGAACGGGAACGGCGGGGTAAAAGATGCGTTCGGTTTTGATCAGGCCCGCGGTCAGGGTGAAAGACGCCCCCCAGAACAGCAGCAGCAGGATGGGGGAGCGTATGGCGGGCGTGAGCTGGAAGCTGAAGGCGAGAAGCTGATTGGGCCGATTTTGCACCAGAGTGCGGCCCAGCATCATGGTGTTGCCCTCCGGGGGAGCGTGCCACAGCCCCCAGGCCAGCCAACCCAGGCCCATGGCGATGATCAGGCCCGCAAGCAGGGGGATGCGACGCAACAGCCCCGCGACGAGACTGAGGAAGATCAGGGTTATCAGCAGGAAGACGAGCAGGCTCATGCTTCCTCCGGTCGGGGCCAGAATCGCGCCCCATCCACCACGATGAGGTAGGAGATGACGAAGCCCAGCAGCAGCTCCATGCCCGCGATCAATCCCACCGTGTCGGCTGTGACCTGGAGGGCGTGAATGCCGAAGGACGCGGCCAGCAGCCACAGGCTGAGGCCAAAGCCCCAGCGCATGGGACGATCTCCCAGGCCCAGGGCTGTCAGTCCCGCCAGGGCCAGGAAGGTGGCGTAGCGGGCCAGATCTGCGGGGAGTTTGGGAATGGGGGCGTAGGGCCGCGCGGTGTAGATGCCTGTGAGCAGCAGGAGGACGAAGCTGAGGCGTAGCCAGGTCGAGGGGTTGAGGCGCCATTCGGGCTTCCACCAGGGCGCGCCGGTCTGTTTGCGGCGCACCACATCGACGCGGCGGGCGGCCAGGAACCACATGATGGCCATCAGACCGCCGGTGACCCATTGCTGCAAGGCCCATTCGGGCGGCATGAGCTGCAGGAGCAGAATGCCCGCCAGCACTTTCACCCCCGCGAAGGCGGCCAGCGCCCAACGCCAATCGCTGAAGATGAGCATGGCCGCGACGAATAGCGCGCTGGGGAAGATGAGTGCGGCGTTGTTCAGGCTGTGCGTCCAGGTGAGGAATTGATCGAGGGTGGGCATGAGAAAATGGATGTGGGCGTCAAACGTCAAACGTCAATCGTCATGGTCAGTAATTTCGAATTTGGCCTGGCGGCTGGCCCCCCCTCGCTCCCCTCCCCGCTGGCGGGGGGAAGACCTCTCCGTCTGCAAAAAAACTTTGCAAACCAGCGGCTCCCTCCCCTGCAAAGGAGCAAAGCGACTGGCGGGGGAGGGAGCCGCTGGTTTGCAA
>JALXAF010000350.1 GCA_026992375.1 Anaerolineae bacterium | reverse complement strand
AAGGCATGTTGAAGACCACTCCCACGTCCCGGCCATCGCTGATGCCACCAGCTTTGGTCATGCCCGCGGCCAGGGCCTCCACGGGCGTCAGGCCCGAGCCCAGCGCGTAGGGGCGGCAGCGATAGTACACGCTGGCCCCGTCGTGGGGATGCGTGGTGAGCTGGCTGAGCAGCGATTGGCCTAGCTCGTGCCCGCGGGCCGAGAACTGGTACTTCACCAGCCCCTTGGGCGTCAGATCGGACTCTTCCATCTCGTCCAGGGTGCGGGAGAGCATGACGAGACGGGCGACGCGTCGCCAATCGAAAGCGGGATGCAGGTCTGCGGCGGTTTTGGTTGACATGGGAACTCCTTGGGTGCTATGGGCTTCGATGATTGCTGTCATTATACACTGCCCCGACGACGCTCTCCAATCCGTCACCGTCTTGTCCTCATCCTCTCCCTGGTGTATCATGTTTTCACCACGCCACAAGAGGATTTTTATGATCACCGAAGAAAAAGTTTTGGACACCCTGCGCACCGTCTACGACCCCGAATTCACCATGGACATCGTCACCCTGAACATGGTGAAAGATGTGCGCATCGAGGGGACGCGGGTCGAGTTGGATCTGGTGCTGACCACGCCATTCTGCCCCCTGGCGCCGTTCATCAAGTTGAAGATCGAACGGGCCATCAAAGAAGCCATCCCCGAAGTCACTGAGGTGACCTCCAACATTTTGGACGAGAAATGGGAGCCCCCCGAAATTCTGGGGAACATGGAGATCGTATATCCTGATTTCGTGAATGTGAGCGAAATGGCCTGACCTGGACGAGCCAGGTAATCTGCCGGGGCGTTCAATCCACCAGCGGCAGCAGCAGGTCGGGCAGGCGGGGGATGTCGGGGGCCAGGTGCAGCCGCCACGCGGGTGCGGCGTCCACCAATTGGCGCAGGGCCCGCAGTTGCGTGGGGATGGTGGCCGCATCCCAGTCTTCGATGGATTGGCTGATGAGCTGTTGCAGCGCGTCGAAGGCGCGCATGGGTTGCAGGCGAGAACGCTCCAGGCCGGGCGCGATGGCGGGAAAGACCAGGGCCGCGGGGCGCGCCCGCCAGGCCCAGACCTCGGGCCAGACGCTTTCGGCCGCGAAGGAGATCTTGTCGCTGCCATTCATGCGCCGACCTTCGTCGAGGAGATGGGCCAGCTCGGGGAAGCGGGCGATGCTGTCGGGATAGGCGCTGATCAGGCCCGGGTAGGCGTAGAGGCCCGGTTCGCCCCCGGGCTCGGGCCGAAGGAGGGGGGTGTCGTTGGCGAGGAGCTGCGCGCCCCGGGCCAGCAGGCTGACGCCTGTGGTGGTTTTGCCCGCGCCCGTATCCCCCAGAATGAGCAGCGCCCGCCCGTCGAGGGCCGCGGCAAAGGCGTGCACCGCAAAGTAGCCGCGGCGGCGCAGCAGAGGCGCCAGGGCGATGAGGATCATGTCTTCGAAGACGCCGTAGACGGCGACCGCGGCCCGGGCGATGCGTCCGTGGATGCGGTCATCATCCAGTTGCACGTCGAATCGCCCCCAGCCTGGAAAAAGCGCGGCCAGGCGGGGGCCTTCTCGAAAGTAGCTGACGTCGGGCCCGGCGCTGATCTGCGGCATGTCGGGCGGGCCGGGCGCGCTCGCCTCCACGCTCAGGGTGACGCGGATGGGCGGGGCGTCAACGAGGGGTTGGGCCAGGAAGGGCCGCCATTGCGCGGCCAATCGCTCAGCGGCCTGAACGTCGTCGACGCTGAACTGGATGGGGATGCCGTGGAGGGGGAATGTGGTTTTCACCGTGGTCACAGGCCCGAATCGCTGTCTCGCTCAGTCAAGGCCATCTCGCAACAGAGGGCAGGTCATGCAATGGCCGCCGCCGCGTCCTTTGCCCAGCTCGAATCCGTCGATCTCGATGACGCGGATGCCGGCCCGCCGCATGGCCCGGTTGGTGTAGGTGTTCTTGCGATAGGCGATGACCACCCCCGGCTCGATGGCCACGGTGTTGTTGCCGTCGTCCCATTGCTCCCGGGCCTGTTGATATTCGTCGCCACCAGTGGCGATGACTCGCAGCTTTTTCACCTGCATGGCGTCGGCCACCGCGTCCAAAAAGCTCTTTTCGGGGGTGATGTGGAATTGACGCTCGTTGTCGCCCGGGCGCATACTGTAGGCCCGGATATTTTCCACCACCGCGGGGTAGATGGTGACCGCGTCGTGATCCAGCATGGTGAAGACGGTGTCCAGGTGCATGTGCGCCCGATCCCGGGTCATGTGCGCCACGATGATCCGCTCCACCGCGCCCGCGGCGAAGAGACGGGCCGCAAGCTGCTCGATCATCTGGCCCGTGGTGCGCTCGCTGTATCCCACCAGCAGGGTCTTGTTGCCGATGGGCATGATGTCGCCGCCCTCGATGCTGGCCCGGCCAAAGGTCTCGGTGTTGAAGCGGCATTCCTCTTCATTCAGCAGGGGCAGCCAGAAGTTGAATTCCGCTTCGCGGAACATGGTGTGATAGTGGTAGATGAGGCCCACGTTGTAGGATTCCAGGTGCCGGGCCTGGTAGTACATGGGATTGATGCTGACGCCGTCATAAATCCAGGCGGACGCGTCTCGGGTGAAGAGGGAGTTAGGCAGGGGCGGCAGGATGAACGCGTCGTCGTGGGTGGTGACGCCCAGCAACGAGGCCCGCTCGAATGCGCTGATATCGAGCATGGCCCGGGCCTCGCCTTTGGTGAGCCCGCCGATGAGATGCGTGGCCAGCACCTCGGGATCCAGCGACATGAGCAGCGCGCGCAGAGGCTCGACCAGGGCCACGCCCACGGTGTTTTCGGTGATGACCAGCCGCGTGATGGTCTCGCGGGCCTGGCTGCTGGCGGCCAGGGTCTCGGTGAGCAGGTCTTGCAGATAAAAGACCTGCACGCCCCAGTCCCGCATGTGCGTCACGAACGCGTCGTGCTCCTTTTGCGCATGCTCCACCCACAGCACATCGTCGAAGAGCAGCTCATCGTGATTGGCGGGCGTGAGGCGCTTGAGGCTCAGGTCGGGCCGATGCACCAGCACCTTGCGCAGTTTGCCGATTTCGGAATAGACGCCAAATTGAGGCATGATGGTTTCGAGCATGATTGGCTGTACTGAAAAAACTTTCAACACGGAGGCACAGAGCGCACGGAGGAAGAAAAGGGTGAGATTTGGAGAGAAATTTCTCTGTGAACTACCACTATTTTCTCCGTGTCCTCCGTGTCTCCGTGGTGAAATGACCTTTTTGCAGTGGAGCCATGATTTCGCGTGGGAAAAAGCTGTCGTTCGGGGGCAATGATACACCATCTCGGGCGACATGTCGAAGCGTGGCGGGCGCTCGCGCTTTGCCCCCTCCCCGCCCCTCCCCCGATACTCGCTGCGCTCATGTTCGGGGGAGGGAGACGCACATCTGCCATACAGATTTGCGAACCAGCGGGCTCCTCCCCCTGCAAGGCGTCTGCCGAAGCGGGGGGAGGCCGGGAGGGGGGCTTTTCGCCAAGCCAAATTTGAAATTGCCGGGGATGCGGTTTTGTTGGCTGGCGGGTGTCGGTGTATGATGATGTCGTCCCGTTTTCCGTTCTGCTCATCTTTTATTTCCGCCCATGACTGCATCCCTCTCCCCCGCTGATTTTTTCGATCTCGGTGATTTTCCCCACGCCGAGCTCTTCGCCGATCTTGCGTTTGTGTGGCAGGCCCTGCCCCGGCTGAGCGCGTATCTGGCCCGGCTCGTAGGCGGCCGCGGCCATCAGGTCTTCGGGCAGGTGGCCGCGGGCGCTTTTCTGGCCCCGGGCGCCGACATCTTCATCGGCCCGGGCGCGGTGGTGGAGCCGGGCGCATACATCGCCGGGCCCGCGTACATCGGCCCGGACGCCCGGGTGCGGCATGGCGCTTATGTCCGCGGCAACGCGCTCATCGGCGCCGGGGCCATCGTGGGCCACGCCACCGAGGTGAAGAACAGCATCCTGCTGCCGGGCGCGGCCGCGCCTCATTTCAACTACGTGGGGGACAGCATCCTGGGCCGGCATGTGAACCTGGGCGCGGGAACCAAGCTCTCCAATCTCACCGTGGTCAGCGTGAAGGACCCGGCCACCGGCCAACGCCCGACCCTGAAGATCGTGGTCGATGGCGAGACTTTCGACACGGGCCTGGCCAAGTTGGGCGCCATCCTGGGCGACGGCGCGCAGACCGGCTGCAACAGCGTGCTGAATCCGGGTGTGCTCATCGGGCCTCGCAGCCTGGTGTACGCCAACGCCTCTTTGCCCAAGGGCTACTACCCGCCCGACACCATCATCAAACTGCGCCAGTGGTTCGAATACGCCGAGAGGCGATGAGCGCCGCCCACTACCCAATACCCAATACCCAATACCCAATACCCACTCCCCAATACCCACTC
>JALXAF010000349.1 GCA_026992375.1 Anaerolineae bacterium | reverse complement strand
AGGGCGTCCTCTTTTTCATGGCGGACCTGCTCCAGGCGACCCCCATCCCCTTATCCGTGGACTTCATGTCTATCGCTAGTTACAGCCCGAGCGCTCGGGATCAGGGCTACGTTCGCATCACCAAAGATCTGGATATCTGCATCGAGGGACGGCATGTCGTTTTCGTCGAAGACATCATCGATACGGGTCTCACGCTGGGTTACCTGCTGAAACTTCTGCGCACCCGCAACCCGGCCAGTCTCGAAGTGGCGGTGCTATTCGACAAGCCTTCACGCAGACTGATCGACATCGGGCCGAAATATCTGGGATTTCATCTGCCCGACATCTTCGTGGTGGGGTATGGCCTGGACTATCGAGAACAATTCAGGAACATGCCCTTTGTTGGAGTCTTGCATCCCGACGCCATAAAACAAAAACAGGACGAGCGCAGTCGCCCGTCCTGAACGCGTTACGGCCCCGAGGAACCTTCTGCATCTCTTGGCGGGAGATTAAGGAGACTTCACGTCTCTTGCCTTCAGAAACCTGGCGGTTTTCTGTCAGGCCTTTATTCTCCTGCTTCATCTTGTCCAGGTCTCATCCCCTCTTTCTTGCCTTCTTCCCGGTGACGTTCATGACGCCATCCTTAGGAAGTGGCGTTTGAGGGGCTAATCCCTGAAGAGACCAGAGCGATTCCAATTCCTTGGGGCTCGTAACTACTTGTAGTATAAAAACCAGCGGAGCGTTTGTCAAGATGATTTTGACATAACGGTTATATTTTTCCCCCAATAACGGTCTGCTGGTTTGAGAATAGAATCGCAGCGAGGGAGTGACGTTGGTAGGACTGAATCAAAATAAAAATGTTGATGTATAGTTTTATCGTCATCGTCGTAGGTGGTGTGGATTTGTGGAAAAAATGACTATCTCCCGTCCACCCTCTATATCCGGGGGGCCTCCATCTGTTCCCTCCCAGATATACCGATTGTCATTACTTTTGCTGTGGGAAATAACAGTGGACTGATTTTGATGGATATGAATAACTTTTTCTTCTCATCTCGTCATCTGCCGGAGATGAGGGGGCGAACGCCGATAATTAGTGCTTTCCTCTTTTCCGTACACTATCCCTCGATTTTGGAAGATAGTCATCCTTCTTTTTCGCTCCTGATAATTTCCACAATCGTTCCTTGGGAAATGCACAGATTTCGCAGACGTATTCACAGGTGTTTATGCACTTTTCCCTTGCCTTTTCCACAGGGTTTTCAACATGCTTTCGCCAGATTCGCTATCCGCAAGCGTTACGGTTCGGTGTACGTAAATGGCTTGTTGTGTATGAAGTAGCCCAGAGCGAAAAGCGATAGCAGGAATCCCAGGTAGTTTTCGTTCAGAAATCGGGAAAAATAGGCGAACCCAAGCAGCATGATTGCACCGTGCCAGAACCATGAGCTGATGGTGTTGTCTCGTAGCTGCTTGATGAGCAAGATGATCAGCAGCGGGAGGGCGATGATTATCTCCGGCAGCCAGAAGGGCCAATATGCGAATCTGTCGGGGATTCCGCCCCATGCCAACACGAAATTGGCGAAACCCAGTCCCCATATCTGATAATGCGTTTCCGCCGTGCCCGCGGCCCATCGCCAAACATCATCGATGAACGCGTCTGGTGACCAGATGAAGTAAGGCAGGGTGAATAGAAGGAACACGCCCAGGGCGGGCGCAATGCGTTTCGTCAGGGTTGTGAGAACGGGCCTGCTGACTATCTGCGAGAGCGAGACGGGCGTCTGTTCCAGCAGTGCCAGAGCCCAGAAGGGGGCCAGGAACCAGGCGGTGGGCTTGGATGCCGCGGCGACGCCAAAGAAGATGCTGCTCCACAACCAGTTTTTTCGATAAAGGAACCAGGCGCTGATGACCAGCCACGCCAAAACGAAGCTGTCATTCTGCCCGAAGATGACATCCAGCCCCATGATGGGGTTGAGCCCGATGAGCATGGTCACCCCCAGCAGATCGTCCACGCGATCTTTCGTTAATCTCGCCGCCAGCAGCAATGTGATAATGAAAAGGATGAGGTAGGTGAAGCGTTGATCGTACCACCCGAGCGCTGCATCGGAAACGACTTTGACCGGGGCGGAGAGTGCGAAAGTGGCGGGGAGATAGGGGTAATGCTCCAGCGCCGTGCGGAATTGTTCGAATCCCCAATCCGCCATGGGGGTGTCGTAGTAGTCCTCGATGTAGGGGCTTTTCCCGGCCAGGAAGTAGTCGATGGCCGCCTCCGTCTGGATGACGCCGCCGTCATGGCTGTAAGATTGTGGCAGATTCTCGTGTCTCAGGATGATCATTTTGATGGCGGGCAGAATGACCATGGTCAGAATGATGCTCCAGAGGAGCAGATATTTCCAACAGCGGAGGGTTTTCGCCCGCATCCGATCCTTGAACAGATCGACCAGGACGTAGAGCAAGAACGCCAGCAGGCTGATGGCCGCCAATAGTAGAAAGATGGGATCGCCGTACCACGGCCCAAAAGCCTCGGCTGCGCCGGACGGCAGCAATCTCCCCAGGGCGGGGCTGGTGGTCACATTCTTGAAGTGCTCGAACAAGCTGCCTTCGGCAAATTTGTTGAGCATGAGGCGGGCCAGAATCAGCGTAAAAAGTAAGACGACGTCGAAGGATTTGCGCATGATGGTTTTCTTCCGCAGAGGGGGGGAACGTTTCCTCTGATGTTACACGATGCTGACAGGATGACAAAACTTCGATTTTGCCACCAACAGGATCGCAGGAATGGGTGTATAATTGACTATGGTCAGTTTCTCCTTTCACTCATCGGAGGTGAACCATGCGAGCAATGGTTTTGCATGAACCCAAAGATATTACGCAGAAGCCCCTGCGTCTGGAGGACGTCCCCATCCCCGAACCCGGCCCGGGGCAGATTCGCATCAAGGTCACCGCCTGCGGCGTGTGCCACACCGATCTTCATACGGTGGAGGGCGATCTTCCTTTGCTCAAAGTGCCTCTGATCCCCGGGCACGAGGTGGTGGGCGTGGTGGATAAGTTGGGAGAAGGCGTCACCAAATTTGCGCTTGGAGATAAGGCCGGAGCGGTCTGGCTCTATCGCACCTGCGGCCATTGCAAGTATTGCCGTTCTGGGCGCGAGAATCTGTGCGAGAACGCCATGTTCACCGGGTATCATGTGGATGGCGGCTACGCTGAGTATATGGTTGTGGATGAGGATTTCTCCTATCATCTCCCCGCCAACCTGCCCGATCCCGAGATCGCGCCCCTGATGTGCGGCGGGGTTATCGGTTATCGGGCCTTTGTGCTATCTGAAGCGAAGCCCGGCCAGGTGCTGGGGCTGTACGGCTTCGGCAATTCGGCCCACATCACCATCCAGGTGGCCCGGCATCTGGGCATTCGCGTTTTTGTCTTCACCCGCAGTCCGGGACATCAGCAACATGCGCTGGAGCTGGGGGCCGAGTGGGTTGGTCGGGCCGAGGACACGCCGCCCGAAGGAATCGACTCCGCCATCATCTTCGCTCCGGCCGGGCCCATTGTGCCCGAGGCCCTGCGGGTGCTGAATCCGGGCGGAACCATCGCCCTGGCAGGCATCTACATGACCCCCATCCCCGAGATGCCCTACGATCTGCTCTACTTCGAGCGCACGCTGCGCAGCGTGGCCAACAGCACTCGCCAGGACGCCATCGAGTTGCTGAAGCTGGCGGAGGAAATCCCCATCCGCACCACTGTCACCACCTTCCCCCTGGAAGAGGCCAACGAGGTCTTGCAGGCCATGAAGGAAAGCAAGATCAATGGCGATGCGATCTTGATCCCATGAACGCTATCTTCTCTTCGCCACCTCGTTCGCCACGGCTATCGCCATCTCTTCCTGATCCCGCTCGTTGCCATCGACGGTGATCTCGGCGTATTTGCGATACAAAATCCGACGCTCGTCGAAAAGCTCCTGGAACGTCTGGTCTTCCCGCTTGGCGATGCCGCGAGATTCGAAATTGTGGATTCGTCGCTCCAGTTCGTCGAACGCGACATCCAGAAACACAATGTGCGAGATGGATTGCAGATGCGCCATGGCCCGGTCGCTGTAAACCACGCTGCCGCCGGTGGCGATGACGTGGTTGCTGACGTTGAGCTTTAGGATTTCCTGCTCCTCGATGGCCCGAAGTTGCAGATGATCGCTTTCGTCGATGATCTGCTGCAAGGTCTTTTGCTGGTTGATCTGGATGAGCACGTCGGTGTCGATGAAGCCCATGCCCAGGTTCTTGGCCAGGATGATGCCGATGGTGCTCTTGCCCGCGCCGGGCATACCGATGAGGGTGATGTTGGATTTCATGGAATCTGCTTTGAAAATAGAATAAGTCACGCCGCAATAGGTACGGGCTGCAAGGATACTTGATAGCCCAAGCGACGCAGTTGACGCATAAGGTAGTCCACCTTG
>JALXAF010000348.1 GCA_026992375.1 Anaerolineae bacterium | reverse complement strand
AAATCGCATCCGCCCTGCATCTTCATCCCTTCCCCACCGGCAAAGCCATGTCTCAAGCCCGCAACTACACCCCGCGCCAGTTGGAAAGCATCTACGACCGGCTGCTGGAGACCGACG
Organism: Anaerolineae bacterium; assembly: GCA_026992375.1. Classification (GTDB taxonomy): domain Bacteria; phylum Chloroflexota; class Anaerolineae; order J102; family J102; genus M2005. The sequence continues at coordinate 4,327 of JALXAF010000348.1, read as the reverse complement.
TGGCCATCAAAACCGGCAAGCTGGAGGCGAATCTGGCCCTGGATATGCTGGTGGTGGAGCTGGCCCGGGTGCAATAGACAATGCCCGCTTCCCGACTCTGCCTGCTGGCCCCGTCAGATCGCTATCTGCACCTGCCCGACGTGCGGATTCACTATCGCATCCTTGGCGAAGGCCCGCCACTGGTCATGCTGCACGGCATGGGCTCCAGCAGCGTGGACTGGTTTCCGGTGACGCCCATGCTGGCGGACCGCCATCAGCTTATCCTCATCGATCTGCGCGGGCATGGGCTCAGCAGCCTGCCCCGCAGCCGGGATTACAGCGTCGGGAGCATGGCCGAAGATGTGTGGGCGGTGCTGGATCATCTGGGCCTGGAGCGAACGGCCATGCTGGGGCTTTCGCTGGGCGGCTGCGTCACCATCCAATCCGCCATCCTGCACCCCAGCCGACTTGAGAAGATGGTGCTGGTGAACACCTTCGCCAGGTTGCGAGGATCGGGCGTCGGGGATATCTGGAGCAAAATGAAGCGCGGGATCATCGCCATGCAAGGCATGGACAAACTGGCTCACTACGTGGCCGCCAGCCTCTTCTCTGATCCCGAGATACAGGCCATCGCGGAGGAGAGGTTGAGACGCAACGACGTCAAGGCCATCATGCGCACCATGCTGGGCCTTTCTCGCTTGAACCTGCTCAAAGAGCTGCCCAACATCACTGCGCCGACGCTGGTTCTCATTGGCGATAGAGACAAAACCGTGCCCCGACGCTGCGCCGAAGAGCTCGTGGCGGGCATTCCCAACGCCCAACTGATGGAGGTGGCGGATGCGGGCCACGCCCTGCCCTTCGATCAGCCGGAAGCGTTCATAGAGCATGTGCTGGCGTTTTTGCTATGAAAATAGAATGATCGTTGGTTGCTGAAGACTCGCAGAGCCAACGTCGGGCGAGTCTGCCACGGACGTGATGCGTAATGCGTGATACGTGAGATCGTTACGTATCACGCATTACGGCTCACCTACGTCATTTCGAGGAAGCGCAGCGACCGAAAGGTGCGACGCACCTGCCACAAACAGCGGCCGCGTCGCTTTGAAATTGCCAATTGAAAACCATCACCACTTGCAGGCATTCCCGTGGGGACTTATAATGTGTCCATCGATATCCACGCGTAGCGTGAGCAAAAAGGGCGCGAACATCCGTATGTCTTCTCCATCCCCCCCGCTACAACCATGCCTGATCGACGACCGAAGGTGAGCATTGGGACGCCCGTTTACAATGGCGAGCGCTATCTGCGGGACGCGCTGGAGGCCATCGCCCGGCAGACCTTCACCGACTTCGAGGTCATCATCTGCGACAACGCCTCCACCGACGGCACGGCCGGCATCGCCCGAGAGTTCGTGCAGCGGGACAGCCGCTTTCGGTATCATCGCAACGAGGAAAACATCGGCGCTGCCCGCAATTTCAACCGCACCTTCGAGCTGGCCCAAGGAGAGTACTTCAAATGGGCCGCGGCCGACGATCTCATCGCGCCCGAGTATCTGGCCAAAACCGTTCCCGTGTTGGAGGCCGACCCCTCTGCTGCGCTGTGCTACACCAGCGTTCGGGTCATCGACGACGCGGGGCGCGTGGTGGGCGAGCATCTTGTCGAGCTGCAACACACCGCTGACGATTCCCCCAGCCGCCGCTTCGGCGAGTTCATCCGCCGATCCCCCACCTGTTTCCAGGTGTTCGGGCTGTTCCGGGCCGACGTGCTGGCCCAAACGCCCCTCATCGCCAGCCATGTCGGCTCCGACAAAACCCTCATCGCCGAGATCAGCCTGCGGGGCAAGGTGATTTATCTGCCCGAGCCCCTGTTTTTCTCCCGGCAGCATGGCGGGCGCTCGGTGAAGCTGCCCCGGGAGAAGCTGGCCGCGTGGTACGATCCCCGCTCGGGCCGCAGCAACATGCCCACCTGGCGCAAATGGCGCGAGAATTTCGGCGCGGTGCGCCGCGCACCGCTGCCGCCGGGCGAACGCGTCAAAAGTTATGGGCAGGCGCTCCTCTGGGCCTTTTCGGGCCGTAATCTGGCCCTGCTGGGCCTGGATATCGTCAACGCGGTGGCGCCGGGCTCGTGGAGCCGGGTGTGGGATTTCTACGAACGCCGTTTCCGTCCGCGGGGCTATTCCACCGCATATTACCGCTATTACGATCAGCCTCAAGACAAGGAGGGATTTTAGACATGAAAGTCGCGATCCTGGCCGGGGGATATGGCACCCGGCTGGCCGAGGAGACCGAAATCAGGCCCAAGCCCATGGTCGAGATCGGGGGCAAGCCCATTCTCTGGCACATCATGCGCCACTACGATTACTACGGCTTCAAGGAATTCATCATCGCCCTGGGCTACAAAGGCGATTACATCAAGCGCTACATGCTGGATTATTACGCGCTGCAAAGCAATCTCACTGTCAATCTCAAAACGGGCGAGGTGGAGATGGATAGCGGGTACGTCCCCGACTGGATCGTCCATCTCATCGACACCGGCATCCCCACCCAAACCGGCGGACGCATCAAGCGCCTGGCCCCCCACATCGGCAACGAGACCTTCATGCTCACCTGGGGCGATGGCGTCTCCGACGTCAATCTGCACGATCTGCTGGCATTCCATCGCAGCCACGGCAAGCTGGCCACCATGACCGCAGTGCGCCCGCCCGCCCGCTACGGCCATCTCGTCTTCGATGGCGACCGGGTGGCCAAGTTCACCGAAAAGCCGCAGATCGGCGAGGGCTGGATCAACGGCGCTTTCTTCGTGCTGGAACCGGGCGTGTTCGACTACATCGACGGCGACGACACCGTGTGGGAGCACGAGCCCCTGGAGCGGCTGGCTGCGGACGGCCAGCTCATGGCCTATCGCCACACATCTTTCTGGCAGTGCATGGACACCCTGCGGGAGAAGTACATCTTACAACGCCTCTGGGAGAGCGGCGACGCTCCCTGGAAACTCTGGGAGGATTGACATGAAAGTTCTGGTAACCGGACACAACGGCTACATCGGCACGGTGCTGACGCCCATGCTGCTGGCCCAGGGCCATGAGGTCACGGGCCTGGATTCCAATCTCTTTACCGAGTGCACCTTCGGTGAGGAGCCCGCTTACGAGATCACCGAAATCCGCAAAGACATTCGGGATGTGCAACCCGAGGATGTGGCGGGATTCGATGCGATCATGCACCTGGCCGGGCTCTCCAACGACCCCCTGGGCAATCTCAATCCCGAGCTGACCTACGAGATCAACTTTCGGGCGTCGGTGCGGCTGGCCGAGATGGCGAAGCAGGTGGGCGTTCCCCGCTTCATCTTCTCCTCCTCGTGCAGCAATTACGGCGCGGCCGGCGATGATTTTCTGGACGAGTCATCGCCCTTCAACCCGGTGACGCCTTACGGCAAATCCAAGGTGATGGTGGAACAGGCTGTCTCGAAAATGGCGGATGATGATTTCAGCCCCACCTTTTTGCGCAACGCCACCGCGTTCGGGGTCTCGCCCCGGCTGCGCTTCGATCTGGTGCTGAACAATCTCATGGCCTGGGCCTACACCACGGGCCGGGTGTATCTCAAGAGCGATGGCTCGCCCTGGCGGCCCATCGTCCACATCGAAGACATCTCCCGGGCTTTCATCGCGGCCATGAATGCGCCCCGAGAGCTGATCCACAACCGGGCGTTCAACGTCTGCCGCACCCAGGACAATTACCGCATTCGCGAGCTGGCCGAGATCGTGGCCGAAACCGTGCCCGGCAGTCGCATCGACTATGCGCCCGACGCGGGCCCGGACAAGCGCAACTATCGGGTCAATTGCGATCTCATCCTGGAGACCCTGCCCGGCTTCGAGCCCCGGTGGGACGCCCGCAAAGGCGCGCAGGAGCTGTACGAGGCTTATCAGCGGGTGGGCCTGGGCGTCGACGATTACGAAGGCCCGCGCTACAGGCGTCTGGCTCATCTTCAAAAACTCATGCAAGAAGGTCGGGTGGATGATGAACTCCGTTGGACAAGCTGATTACGTACGCACCACCGCCTGCCGCTCCTGCGGCCGCGAGTGCCTGATTCCCGTCCTCGATTTTGGCGAAACGCCCCTGGCCGACAGGCTGCTCACCGCGGCGCAATTGCAGGAGCCCGAGCTGGTCGCGCCCCTGACCCTGGTCTTTTGCCCGCACTGCGCCCTGGCCCAGATCGACGTCTCCGTCTCGCCCGACATCCTCTTCCGCCAGGATTACCCCTACTACTCCTCGGTCTCGCCCCGGCTGATGCAGCACTTCGGCGACAGCGCCCGGGAACTCATCGAGCGGCTGGGGCTGAACGAGCAAAGCTGGGTGG
>JALXAF010000347.1 GCA_026992375.1 Anaerolineae bacterium | reverse complement strand
CTCGCGATGCGATTCATCCCGCCCGACATCTTCGGCCCGGGCATTAAGCACCGTCACATGCAATCCCAACGCGGCGATTGCGTCCTCCAGAAAACGGGCCTTTTTGGCGATGGATTCGACGAGAGCGTAGCGCAAGCCCGGCCAAGCGATGGCCAGAGGAATGGCGGGAGCGCCGCCGCCCGAGCCTACGTCGACCGCCCGCCACGATTGCTGACGCAAGGCATCGGGCGTCACGCCCGCATGTCGGGCAATGATGGGCAGCAGGCTCAACGCGTCCAGATGGAATTTGACGGCCAGCGCCTGCTCATCCCGTAGTGCGGTGAGATTGACGCGACGGTTGGCCTCCAGCAGCAGCGCGGTGTATTGCCGGAACAAGGCCAGTTGGTCAGGAGTGAGGGGAACGCCCATCTTGCGGGCGCGTTGAACGAATGTCCGCCAGAGCATTTCTCGGCCGTAGGATTAACGAAGACGGCATGGTTCATTCGCTTTCAAAGCCATCTTCACAATGTCCAATGTGGTTATTTTGCAGAGCATTGACGCCCGACGCGCGTCAGCCCGTCACTCGACATAGCGCTTGATGATGATGGAGCCGTTCTGGCCGCCAAAGCCAAACGCGTTGGCCATGCCCACATCGACATGGTGCTGGCGGGCCTGGTTGGGGACGTAGTCGAGATCGCACTCGGGATCGGGCGTGTTGAGGTTGATGGTGGGGGGAATCCAGCCGGTCTGAATGGCCTTGACGATGGTCAACACGCCAAATGCGCCAGACGCGCCCATGGCGTGTCCCACCATCGGTTTGATGGAGGGCGCAGGCACGTTGTAAGCGTGCTTGCCCAGCGCCGTCTTCATGGCTTTGGTCTCAGAAGAATCATTCAGTTTGGTGCCAGTGCCATGGGCGGAGATATAGTCGATGGCCTCAGGAGGCAGATCGGCCTCGATCAGGGCCCGTTTCATGGCCCGGGCGGCGCCATCGCCTTCGGGATGGGGCGCGGCCATATTGTAGGCGTCCAGGGTGAAACCCATGCCGCCGAATTCGGCCAGGATGTTGGCCCCCCGGGCCAGAGCGTGCTCCAGGGATTCCAGCACCATGGCCGCGGCGCCTTCGCCCATGATCATGCCATCCCGGGTGAGATCGAAGGGCCGACACGCGGTCTCGGGCTCATCGTTGCGGGTGGACATGGCGCCCAGACGGCTGAACGCGGCCATAATCAGCGGCGTCATGTAGGAATCGGCGCCGCCAGCGATCATCACGTCGGCTTCGCCCCGCTGGATGCGGCGGGCGGCCTCGCCAATGCTGACCACGCCCGTGGCGCAGGCGGCCACTGGCGAGTTGGCCGGGCCCTGCAACCCGTAGCGAATGCCGATGTAGCAAGGGGTGGTGGTGATGAGCACGGCCGGGGCCTTGGCGGGATTGATGGCACGCGGGCCGCGCTCTCGAATCAGACAGGCCTGGCTTTCCACGAAATCCAGCGCGCCAAATGCGCTGCCCATCTCGACGCCCACCATGGTGGGGTCTTCATTCTCCAAATCCAGCCCGGAATCGGCCAGGGCCTCTTCTACGGCGGCCACTGCCAGATGCGTCACGCGGCCCAGGCGCCGGGCGTCGCGACGCCCCATGATCTTCTGCGGATCGAAATCTTTGACTGCAACGACAATCTGGGTGGGAAGTCCCGAGGGATCGTAATCGGTGATGCGACCTGCGCCCGTGCGCCCGGCCAGCAAACCCTCCCAGGTCGAATTCGCGTCAAGTCCCAGGCCGCTGATGCTTCCCAGGCCGGTGATGACAACGCGTCGGTGAGTTCTTGCCATATTGTTGAAAGTCTCCTTTGGTGGATCGAAGTCATGCGGTGTGAAGCCTCGGACATTCTAACAGAAGTTCCGCCAAAACATACACTCAAAGCAAGCCGATGACGCCCGAACCTTCGACCTGCAAGCATAGCATAAGCGACAAACCTTGACAACGCCTTGGGGACGCGTTATCACTGATGCTAGAATAGAAGCGACTCATCCATCCACGCTCAGCTACGCGACCATTTCGAAGACATGGTGTTTTTATCAATATCAGCGCCGCGTAGCCCCCATCCATTATCGTGACCGACTACCGCAGCCTGAATGACGCAGCCCTGGTGCAGCTTGCCAAAGAGGACCCTGAAGCATTCGGCGAGCTCTACGAGCGCTATGTCACCAGAATTTATAACTACATCTATTACCGAGTGGGAGATCAGGATGAGGCCGAGGATCTGACGGCCCGCACCTTCTTCCGGGCGCTGCGCAAAATCGGCAGCTACGAAGAACGGGGACTGCCCTTTTCCGCCTGGCTTTATCGCATCGCCCACAACCTGGTAGCAAACTGGCATCGATCGCAATCGCGCCGCAAATCGGTGCAACTGGACGAACTCATCACCGCCGCCTCCGACACCGCCAGCCCCGGTGCGCTGGTGGAAAAACAGGAGGCCCGGGAAGTTCTGCTGGACGTCATCCGCGATCTTCCCGAAGACCGGCAGGAGCTTCTCATCCTCAAATTCGTCGAGCGCATGCCCAACGCCAAGATTGGCCAGGTCATGGGCCGCTCGGAATCGTCCATCAAATCGCTTTATCACCGCACGCTCAAAACCCTCCGCTCCGATCTCCAGGACAGAGGGCTGCTGTAAAACACTGCCATGACACCTCGCATTGGCGTCGTCGTCGATTCCACCTGCGATTTTCCGGACGACTGGATTTATCGCGATCGAATCCACGTCATTCCCGAACACATCCGCTTCGGCGAAGAGGATTATCGGGAGGGCGTCGACATCACCCAGGCTGAATTCTTCCAAAAAGTTATCGAATTGGGCTTCATTCCCAAAACATCACAACCCAGCCCGGGCGAATTCGCCGCATTCTATCGGCAGCTCGCCCACCGATACGACGTCATCATTTCACTGCACCTGGGCGCAAAGCTCAGCGGCACTTATCAATCTGCGGTGCTGGGCGCAGAGATGGTCGCCGATGAAGTCACGGTGCATCCCTTCGATTCCAACAACGGCTCCGCCGGCGTCGGCTTCATGGCGGATGAGGCCATGCAGATGATCGACGCTGGAGCCGCTCCCGAGGCCATCTTGCAGCGCATGGCCGTGCTGCGAGAGCGCATCCAGATTTTTCTGACGCCCCGTGATTTGACCTTTCCGCGCATGAGCGGCCGGATCAGCGCTCTCAGCGCTTTCGTCGCCTCGGTTCTACACATCACGCCCATCATCATCCTCACCGATGGCGAACTCATCGCCAGCGAACGGGCCCGCAGCCGGAAAAAGGCCTTTGCCAAGATGTCGGCGATGATGAAAGAGCGTCTGGGAGAGGGGCCGGTCAACATAGCCATCATCCATTCGCAAGCTCCAGAAGACGTTGAGCCGCTGAAAAACGTCCTGCTGAGGGCATTCCAACCGCAAAAGCTATGGATTGCCGGGCTATCCAGCTCTGTTTCCGCCCATTTGGGACCGGGAACCATTGGCATCGTTGGCTACCGCACCGACTGACTTTCTTTTTCTGAAACATTATGACACAAGAGACATCCTCCGACCGATTGGAACAATACACCCGCACTTTGATCTTCGAAGGCCCGGCCAAAGCGCATCTATACGCCAGCCCCATCCTGCCCGAGGAAAAAAGCCTGTTCGAGACCATCGATCAGCTTTGGCGCACCATGCAGCGCGTCGAACCGGACGAGACTTTCAAAGAATCGCTGCACGACCAACTGGCGGAAGAAGCCAGGCGACGGGTGGCCAAACAGCAATTGGGCATCGAGCGGAGCGACAAAAAAGACGATCATCGCTCGCGCACGCCCTGGATCGCTTCGGCTGCGGTGGTGGGCGCGGCCGCAACCCTGGCCGGGGCCTACGCGTATTGGCGATGGAGCTCCCGGCAGGCAGCGTGAAACATTTCGGTCGGCATTCGCCGCCATGCAGACGCTCTGCTGATTGACTGACAAATCTCGTTGCGCCGCCTCACTCGCCGAATGAATTCGGTTCTACAGGCGTTCCGCCGCCCGTCCCCCTGCGGGGACGGTATTTCCCTCGTCAAAAAAGAATCCCGCAAGCGTCGGCGCAGGCCGACGGGCGGCCCATCTAATCAGGCTTCCTTATCTCCTCCCCCGCCCGTCTCGGAGCGAGGGAGGAACAAAAGGTGGGGGCCGCCCCTAGCCCTGATTTTAATCGGCGGTTTTAGACGCCAAGCCGACTTTTGCCAGTCAACTAGAATCGGGCGTCTGGACGCAAAAACAGTCAATCGGATTTCAGACTACTTTTTGCGATTTGGCGAATTCAGTCAAACCCCATACAATAGCGAAGGAAAGAAGACCGTTCTTCTCCTATTTTGTGCGCCCGCCATTCTTTTCTTCATCCAGGGTGCCATACATCATCGAGGTAAGAACTTATGACGCAATACTTCAGCAAGATTACCGGCTGGGGCATGTATGTGCCCGAAAATGTGCTGACGAAT
>JALXAF010000346.1 GCA_026992375.1 Anaerolineae bacterium | reverse complement strand
CCCGAATGCGATCCGCGTAGCGGATGAGATAATCCAGCCCCAGATCATACCAGGCCATGGTCAGCAGATTGCCACCAATGCCGGCGTTGGTCTCCAGCCGCAATGACAATGATCCGGTGAGATGGCTTTTCACATCGGCCAACTCCTCCTCCGACACGGGCTGAGAAGTGATGCGGGAGATCTCCTCCAGCATGACATCGACTGTTTTTGCGATGTTCCTGGGATTCACGCCCGCGCCCACCCGCCAGGAGCCAGCCCCGCGGTTGGCCGTGAATGTGCTGTAAGCATGATAAGCCAGGCCCAGTGTCTCGCGGATGCGTCGCCCCAGACGTCCGCCCAGCCCGAATCGCCCCAAAATGCTGTTGCAAACCAGGATGGGATAATAATCAGGATCCGTCCGGGCGATGCCCGGCCATCCCAGGATGATCTCGCTCTGGCTCTTGCCCTGCACCGCCACATCCACCTCGATCTTTCCAGAGATGACGGGCCGGGGCGGAACGACCAGATTGGGACGAGCCCTGGGATGCCGCCATCCGCCCAACGCGTCCTCCAGTTTGCACATGGCTTCCGTAGCGGAGATAGCCCCCACTACAACCACAACGCCGCGCTCGGGCGTGATCTTCTCCTCGTAAAAGCGCTGCAAATCCTCCCGTTCCAAGCGACGCACCGTCTCTTTCTCTCCCGCCAGCGGCAAGTGATAAGGATGCCCCGGAGGATAAAGACGTTTGCGGAAGGTGAGATTGGCCATAGCCCGGGCGCTGTGCCTTCGCTCATCCAGCCGGGTGAGAATGCGGGAGCGGACTCTCGTCAACTCATCTTCAGAAAAAGCGGGGATAATCAGGCTTTCGGCCAGCAGCCCCAGGGTTAGATCAAAATCCTCGGCCAGGGAATAAGCGTCGAAACTGAGGGAATGTCGTCCCGTATCGAAACCGAAGGAGGCCCCCACCGCCTCGATGTCCTCATTCAAGGCGTCGAAATCCCGTTTGAGGGTGCCTCGGCGCAGCATGACCGCGGTCAGATTAGCCAGTCCCGCCTGCTCGGGCGTCTCGTTGACGCTTCCACCAGGTGCATAGCCCTGCAACGAGACGGTCTGAGTCTCGAAATCCTCATAAACCCACACCCGCAGGCCATTGCTGAGCTGGCCCGTGACGATGTTGTGAGGGCCCGGAAGCGCTAAGGGGAAATCAGTCATGGCGTTTCTCGCTCACATACCAGCCGATGACGCGATTGGCGGGGATGAAATAACGGCGGGCCACGCGTTGAATGTCGTCCGGGTTGACGCGGGCGAGGCCATCCAGAAAACCCGCCAGCCAGGCCGTATCGGCCACCATGCTGGCGAAGCCCAGCCACATGGCCTGATTGGTGACGCTCTCGCTGCCATAGGCGAACATGGCCCGCGCGCCCTTGATAGCCCGCGCCAGCTCATCCGCCCCCACCGGCTCCATCTTCAACCGCTCTAGCTCCGTCAGGATGACGCTTTCCACTCTATCCCGGTCCCCCTCTTGCCGCACCGTGGCGCTGATGGTGAACAGATAGGAATCGATGGTCGCGGCCACCGACGCGTTGGTCGAGATGGCCAGCCCAGAATTCACCAGCGCCCGATAGAGCCGCGCGGCCCGGCCCAATCCGCCGTCCCCAAAGGGAGGCAGCCCCGTCGCCCCATCCAGCACCGCATTCAGCATCACCATGGGGAAGAAATCGGGATCCCGAGCAGGAGGGGCTTGGTGGGTGATGAGGAGGTAATGTGCGCCACCGGGCCCATCGAGCTGCACCCGACGCTGCGCCCGAGGCTCCGGCTCCATCGCCCGCACCGCAGGCGGCGTCTCGCCCCGGGGGATATCGCCGAAAGCCGCCGCGATGTGCTCGATCATCTCATCCGCCCGAAAAGCGCCCACAGCCACGGCCACTGCGTTGTTTGGCATGTAAAACCGTCGATAATGTGCATAAAGATCGTCGCGAGTGATGCGCCGCAGGTCCTCCTTCCAGCCAATGACCATGTGCCGGTAAGGATGCGCCAGAAAGCTGGCGGCCTGCACCTGCTCGCGCAGCATGTAACCGGGACGATTCTCATTGCCCTCTCGCTCAGAGATGATGACCGTGCGCTCGCTCTCGACCTCGGCGGGATCAAAAAGCGCATTCTGCATTCGATCAGCCTCGATCTCCAACGCCAGATCGATGCGCTCGGCGGGCAGGGTGGCGTAGAAAGTGGTCCAATCCACCCAGGTCATGCCATTGAAATGCCCGCCCGCCCGCTGGATCATCCTGTCGAATGCACCTTGAGGATGCGCTTCCGCGCCCTTGAAGAGCATGTGCTCCACCCAGTGCGAAACGCCCGTCAGCCCCGGCGTTTCATTGCGACTCCCCACCCGATACCACAGCCAGAAACTGGCCACGGGCGCTGCGAGAGTCTCTCGCACCAGCAGCGTCAGGCCGTTATCCAGCGTGTGGGTGAGGAGTCTGTCGGTGAGCATGATCTTTTTCAGCGCGGTTACGCATGAACATTGACAAAATAATCCGGTTATAGGCCCGGGGCGCTTCGCGCCCGCCGCCAGCGCCCCTGCGGGGCTAGCCGGATTTATCCGGCGCTGTTTTGTAGCCCGGCGACTTCATCGCCGGGCGGACTATGACCGATTTAATTTGTGAGCATTCATGCCAAAAAACTACCATCCATTTTTCTTGACGCCCCGTCCGACGCCAAAGTAACGGAAGCCCATCTCGCGCATCTGTTGAGGACTCCAGATATTGCGTCCGTCCAGCAACACGTCGCCGCGCATGGCCTGCCGGATGCGTTCCATATCCAGCTGACGAAACTCATTCCATTCGGTGACCAACACCAGCGCATCCACATCGGTCGCCGCCTCATAGGGATCGTTCACAAGATGCAGGTCGGGCAGCAGCTTGCAGGCTTCGGACATAGCCACCGGATCATACGCCATCACCTCGCCACCCTCGCGGATAATCTGGCGGGCGATGTCCAGGGATGGCGCTTCGCGCAGGTCATCGGTGTTAGGCTTGAAAGCCAGGCCCAGCAACCCGACCTTGCGATCTCCCAGGCCGTCCAGGGCGTTGCGCAATTTCACCACCGCCTGCCGCCTCATGTGCTGATTGATATCCAACACGGCCCGCAGCAATTGTGGATGGGCGCCGTGGATCAGCGCCATGTGCTCCAACGCCCGCACATCCTTGGGGAAACAAGAGCCGCCAAAGCCCAGGCCCGCGTTGAGAAAATGCGGGCCGATGCGCTTGTCGTAGCCCATGCCTTTGGCCACCATGTTCACATCTGCGCCCAACTCTTCGCAGATGGTGGCGATTTCATTGATGAAACTGATGCGGGTGGCCAAAAATGCGTTGGACGCATATTTAATCATCTCGGCGGTGCGCAGATCGGTGATCAGGATCGTGGTGTCGAGGGGGCGATGAAGTTCCGCCACTTTTTGGGCGGCGTCAGGATGCTGCGAGCCCAACACCACGCGATCGGGATTCATAAAATCGGCGATGGCTGATCCCTCGCGCAGGAATTCGGGATTCGACACCACCCAGAAGGGAATGGGCTCCTTCTGCTTTTTCTTGATGATGTCGGCGACCCAATCTCCCGTGCCCACGGGCACCGTCGATTTGTTGATGATGATCAGAGGGTGATCCATGTGCTCGGCGACGCTTTCGGCGGCCATGCGCACATATCGCAAATCGGCCTCGCCATCCACGCCCGAAGGCGTGCCCACAGCCACGAAGACGAATTCCGCGTCCTTCAGCGCGTCGGGGTAGCTGGTGGTAAAATCCAGCCGACCTTTCTCCACGTTCCGAACGATCATCTCAGAAAGACCTGGTTCGTAGATAGGGATTTCACCCCGCTTCAGTTTTTCGATCTTTTCCTCGATGATGTCCAGCAGGATGACCTTATTGCCCAGGTCGGCGAAGCTGGCGCCAGTCACCAGCCCAACGTACCCTGCTCCCAGAACGGTGATATGCTTCATTTCAAATACCTCTCATTTTTTGAAGTGTTGATCAACATGAATTTATTTGATGACAGAGGAGAGGTCTTCGGCATCCAATGCCGCTTCAGCCTCTTCTGCGGCTTCCTCCGCCTTCTCGAAATCAGACCAGTGCAAGCGCGCCCGGAAGAAATAATAGACGCCCAAAGCGGTAATGGGCAGCCACAACGCTGCATGAAGCACCAGCGTGTAAGCCGCCGCCGTAATGGGCTCGACGCCGCCCACATCGATCAGCACCTTGATGCCGGGCGCATCGAAGGTGCCGATGTAGCCCGGAGCCGACGGCAACGTAGTGAACAGATTGACGATGCCATTCATCAACATCAGCGTCAGGAAAGAAACGCTGAAATCAAAGGCGTGCATGACGAACCAGTACTTCATCGTTTCCGCCAGCCAGATGAGCACCGATGTAAAGAAAATCATAACCACATCTTTGGGGCTTTGCAACGACGCCAATCCGAATAAGAAACGTTCGACCACGCTGTCGAATTTGG
>JALXAF010000345.1 GCA_026992375.1 Anaerolineae bacterium | reverse complement strand
TGATACCCGCATTCTCCAGGGTTTTCTGATCAATACCATAGCCTGGATGAATGATATTCACAAGAACGAGCCCCACCAACACAGCCAGGGCCGTAGTGGTGAAATAATAAAGAATAGTTTTTGAACCAATTTTGCCCAACTCTCGGACATCGCCCAAATTGACAATGGCCATAAAGATAGAGGCAAAGACCAATGGAACGATGAGCATACGCAAAAGACGCACAAAAATATCGCCGCCACGTGCAGCTATTTCATTGAACCACCACAAGAATGACCCCTTGGCGGCATCCACACCCCCAATCTGATTAAGCACGATTCCCAAAATGAGTCCGCCCACAATTCCGATTAGAATTTTCCACTGAAGGTCGAGACCTTCCTTCTTGCCTGAATTGCCAGAACCAGACATTGTTTCCTCCTTGAATGAATAAGAGTGAGACGATTGATGAGAGATGAAACTATGATCGCCCTAAAACAGAACACCACTGACCAGTTTTAGGGGGTGATCAACAAATATACAAAACACAACCGCAAAAGGATTGTGTTCATCTGACAATCAAGGCTCAAGCAAATTCAGGCGTTAATGCAACTACCAGCTTGCTCTGATTTTCCCCACCTAACAAACAAAACGTCGCTGCTCTTATCTGGCATCATGCTGCTGACAAAGTTCAATGACTCGAGCATGATTAAGAGAAAAACTAAGCGCCAACATCATCGGAAATTATCTTCAATAGCGTCTGTCAAACAATCCGGCAAAAAAGTGATATAAAAAACATTTTATCACAAAATACTCTTAATGTCAACAACCTTAAAGAGGTGGGTGCGTTCCCAAATTGGGGCACACTGGCCGAATAGAATTCGGTTCTGGGGGCGTTCCGCCGCATGTCCTCCTGCGAGGACATTTTCGGGCGCAAATTGGCCTGTCTGCGCAGACAGACAAGCGGCCCATCCAATCAAACTTCCTTATCTCCTCCCCAGCCCGTCCCGGAGCGGGGGAGGAATAAAAGGAGGGGGCTGCCCCCAGCCCTGATTTCAATCGGCAGGTTCTGGCAAGAAATGCAAATTTGCCCCCAAATTGGAACGCCCCCAAAGAGGTAAGAGAGATGACCATTTGCTACGCAAATTTGCAAACCAGAGGGCTTCTCCCCCTGCAGGACGCCAGTCGAAACGGGGGGCTGGGAGGGAGGCTTGCTGCCGGGCCAAATTTGAAATCGCTGTTGTCAATGTTCACCACTTGACGAAAATCGGACTTGGGTTCATACTTGCCATGAACCTGAGTCCGTTTTTGTTTTGTTTGACAGAACCTTCACCTGGCTACGCCTCGATTTTACCCACCCCAGCAAGGATTTCTTCATGCCTGACTTCGATTTCGACGCCATCATCGATCGCCGTCATTCCGACAGCGCCAAATGGCATAAGCCCGACGATGTGCTGCCCATGTGGGTGGCCGACACCGATTTCAAATCGCCTTCCGCGGTCATCGAGGCTCTGGAACGCCGCTTGGCCCACGGTCTCTTCGGCTATCACTACGAAAGTCCCACCCTGCGCCAGGCTGTGGTGAATTGGGTGGCGGAGCGCTATGGATGGCAAATCGAACCCGAGTGGCTCATCTTCCTTCCCGATGTGGTGGTGGGGCTCAATTGGGCTGCGCAAACCGCGGCCAGTCCGGGCGAGGGGCTTTTGCTGCAAACGCCCGTATATGGCCCCTTCTTCGCGGTAGCCCGCAATGGCGATCTCGTCATGCAGGATGCGCCTTTGGCCCAGGATGGGAACGGGCGCTATCGGTTGGATGTTGCGTCGTTGGAAGCCGCGGCCACGCTCGACACCCGGGCCTATTTGTTGTGCAACCCGCAAAATCCCACGGGGCGGGTTTTCTCCCGCGAGGAATTGGAAGCCCTGGCCGACTTTTGCCTGAGTCGCGATATCACCATCATCGCGGATGAGATTCACGCGGATTTGATCTACAGCGAATCGCAGCACATCCCCATCGCATTGCTCAGCCCCGATGTCGCTCGCCGCACGGTCACCTTCATCGCCCCCAGCAAGACCTTCAACCTGGCCGGGCTCAAATCAGCAGTGGGAATCATCCCCGATGCGGCATTTCGGGAGCGGATGCAGCGCACCCGGCGCGGCCTCGTCCCGCCCATCAACCTGCTGGGCATGGCGGCCATGGAAGCGGCCTATCGCGAGGGCGGGCCCTGGCTGGATGCGCAGATGCACTATTTGCAGGCCAATCGCGATTATCTGCTGGATTTCATCGACAACGGCGGGCTGCCGGGCGTGCGCATGGCCCGCCCCGAGGGCACTTTCCTGGCCTGGCTAGATTTCCGGGCTACGCGCTGGGCCGACGCCCCCGCGCAGCGCATCCTGGAGGAGGCGAAGGTCGCGGTCAATGAGGGCGGCTGGTTTGGCGAGACGGGGCGGGGATTCGCGCGACTGAATTTCGGCTGCCCGCGCATCACCCTGGAAGAAGGGCTGGCGCGCATTCGCACGGCGCTGCTCGCGGCCTGACGACGCAATAAAAAGCAGCAATTCCCAACCAAATTTGAAATTGCTGATGAAAAAGCCTCTGGCTTGCGGGCCAGAGGCTGATGTGCAAAAAGGGTTAGTCGCCTTGTCCGGGCGGGAATTCGGCGTACACTTCGATCCAGGGGGCATCGTCCGGGCCTTTTTCAGAACTATACATGTTCCAGGCCATTGAGGCGCCTTCTTCCGCCCGCAGGATGACGCCGTGGTTGTTCTCGGGATGCTCGTACATGTCCGTGGCGACGCCATCCGCCAGATCGAAAGTAAACCATCCCAGTTGATCCAAATTTTTGGAAGCGATGACGCGGCTTTCGCGATCAGAGCCGATGCCATCGGCGCCGCCCTTGGTCCAGCGAGTGGATGCGTCGGCCCGGTTCCAGGTGACGGTTGCTTCATCCCAGGGACGAAGCAGCCGGTAAACCCGCACATAGGATGTCCAATCGGGGTGATCGGGCTTATTGGTGGCGTAGAAGTTGATGTGCAGCTTGCCGTCCAGCACGCGCACATCGGGCCCGAGGTCGGGGATGTCGAACTTCAGCGCTACATGATACTGATTGCGGGCGTAAAGCGTCAATTCGGAGTCGGCGCCATAATTCTGATCGGGATGCCACCCGGAAAGGGCCGAGTCGATGACGCCATCGTAGCCATCGACGCCAGGATGGAAAGCCACCCATTTGCGAACGGGCCCGTTGATGAAGGAGAGCAGACCCTCTGCGGGCGTCGCTTTCAGAAACTCAGGCCCAGCCCAGCTTAGCCAGTTTTCGACGCCGATGCCGTCATTATCCTGCACGCCCCAGGTGAAACCCACCTGATGCCCGCCGAGAAAGTCGACGCTGCCAAATGCTGAGAGGGGAATGCTGACTTCGGCCTGCCAGCCGTTGGCGGTCTGGTTGATGACCCATTCATAACCCGCGGGCCAGCCATCATTGGCTGTCAGGATGCCGCCAGGACTAAAAATGAGATCGATGTCGCCCGCGGTGAAGCTGCCGGAATTGTCCACGTCGAAGACGAGGCCCGCAAGATCATCGCCGCGCCAATCCCTTGAGCCGCTAACGACGTAGTCGTCGGTGATGGCGAGGGCCACGTACACGCGCTGGCTGGTCCAGATGACGCTCGCCCAGCCGCTGATGTCCCGCAGCGAATATAGCTCACTGCCCTCAGGATAGTCGGCGCTGGCGCCGGTGAGATAGAGCTTTGAAAAGTTGTTCCAATCGTTCAGATCGCCATCGATGACAGGCGGGTGCAGAACCCAGACTGAGTCAACCTCTCGTTCCGTCACCGTCAGGGCGGGGGTGTCGGCGGACCGCGTACCGGGCGATTCTGCGGAACCAAGGCCGATGACGCCCATCAGCGCCAAGAGGGTGATCGATAAAGTAATTAGCGTTTGTTTCATAACAGCAAACAAGCTCCTCATTGGATTTTTGTGGGGAGGATGTATAGTGTAGCGCAAAACAAAGCAATGGAAAAGTCTGGATCGATGATCCTTGGCAAAGGAGATGAACAATCCTTCATCTTCGCCCGGTTACGTCCGCAAAACCGCCCCAAACCGCGCTTGTTGCTCCGAAAAAGGATGATCGCTGGTTGCTGAAGGTTGACAAAGCCCACGTTGGACGAGTCTGCAACGGGCGTGATGCGTAATTCGTAATGCGTGAGGTCGTCACGCATCACGCATTCAGGCATTGATCCGGTGTGGCGTCAGGCCAACGCCCGTGTTAAGTGCGTCGCACTTGGGAGATTCCTCCTCCCTGCGGTCGTCGGAATGACGTAACAAGGGATTTTCATCAGTATCGGTGTGTAACTACTAAGATAGGCCTGCTGAGTCAACGTTCAAGACAGCGTTCGTCAGTTTTGCAGCCTTGGCCGTTGGACCTGGCCCCCCACCCCGGCCCTCCCCCGCCAGTCGCTTCGCTCCTTTGCGGGGGAGGGGGCCGCTGGTTTGCAAAGTTTTTTTTGCAGACGGAGAGGTCT
>JALXAF010000344.1 GCA_026992375.1 Anaerolineae bacterium | reverse complement strand
GTACAGCGCTGTGATCGTGCAGAACCTGACCAACGACAGCGCCAATGTCACCATCAAGTTCTACGATCGCAGTGGAGCCGAGAAGCTGACCCTGACCGACACCCTGGGTCCCGGAGGTTCCGTTGGTTACAACACCCGCACTGGCGGCAGCCGCAACGCGAATGACTTCGTGCCACTGGGCGACAACTTCGAGGGCCACGCCGTGGTCACCAGCAATCAGGCGATCGCAGTGGTGCTGAATGGCGTTTCCTGGGCTCCCAATTCCGGTTCCGCCACCACCAACGGCATTCCCGCCCAATAACATCCGCTCATTCCTGTCACCATTTCACAAGCAGTGCATCTATCCAGGTGCGCTGCTTGTTTTTGTAATCAACCAAGACTCTGTGATTGAAGAGACGCCATGAACCTGGGCCGCGACTCGGTACATCACAGAGCGTTCTTTCACCACCGCAGAGCGGCTATGCGCTGCATCATCGCGCCCGAAAGGAGCTGGCCCGACGAACTGCGGGCTGATTGAGCCATGCGCGCCCCCCCATCGAGCTATCGTTGTTTGCTGTTGCTGCTCCCCTTGCTCCTGCTGGCTGGGGGAATAGCATCATGCGCGCACGGCCCGAAGGACGCGATGGAATCCGCCCCGATTTTGCTGCAAACGCGCCCCATCGATCTCGAAACGTATCACCTCTTCGATCTGGGCGCGACCGACATCGACGCGGATGGCGCGCTGGATGTTTACACCGTGAATCACAGCGCCCGGCAGAGCTTTTTGCCCGGAGACGGCGCGGGCAGCTTTGGGGCCAACGCCCTGGTTTCGTGGGGCCTGAATCAATCTGCGATGTTCCCTGGGCTGGAGGACGCGGCGGACGGGCCAGCATTCACCAGGCCCGGATTGTACATCTTCTGGCGCTCCTCGCGGCTGGTTTTTCACGCCCACCAGCTCGCCGCAGGCGGGCCAATCGATGGCGAGGCTGCATTCTTCACGCCCGTGCAGGTGCAGCATGACCCCGGCTTCCAGGTCGACCAACAGCGGATGGCGGTGACGGCCGAGAGCGAAGGCGTGAGGCTGCGTTTTTCGGCCGCGGGCGACGGCGAGATGATCGTCACGCCACAGCCCTTCCCGCGTGTGGGCGCGCCCATCTCGCTGACGCTGGGCGCGGGGGTTCCGCTGGAGCAGGTGTCCATCGGAGCGCTGGCGGTTTCGCCGCCCGAACGCACTTTTACGCTGATGTTGCAAGACCGCCACGGGCTGGTCTGGAATGATTTCGATGAGGACGGACGGCGGGATCTTTTCATCGCCGGAGGAGCTGTGCGGGGCCTGAGCGGCGCGCTGAAGATGGCCACGCGGCCCTACGAGCTTTTTTACCATCAAGACGATGGCTTTCGCCGCGTCGCCACGCCCCCGTTGGGCTTCGAGAAAGGCGCGTGTCCGGCCCGGCAGACGGGCCTGGTGGATTTCGATGGCGATGGGCTGCTGGATGTCTACGTCGTCTGCATCCGCGACGCCCCCAACCAATTGTATCGGCGATTGCCGTCGGGTGGGTTTGCGAATGTCGCCCGAGAGGCGGGCCTGGACATCCCCGAAGGCGGATTTTTCGCCTGGCTGGATGCGGAAAACGACGGCGATATGGACATGCTGTGGGCGGGCGAAAGCGGCTTGCGGCTGTATGCCAATCAGCGCGGCGCGTTCACGGCGCATCCCCTGCCAGGTCCGGCTGTGCGGGCGCAGAAAATCGCGCTGGGGGATTTCGACGGCGACGGGGATGGCGATGCGTTCATCGCGTCGCCCCAGGGCAATGCGCTTTATCGCAACGATGACGGCGACTTCGCTTATGTCGAGCCGGAGGCTCTGGGGCTGCCCGCAAAGGCGCTGACAGCCAACTGGCTCGATTTCGACAACGATGGCTTGCTGGATCTGCACACGCTCCCCCGCGGCCTGTATCTGCAAGGAAAAGATCACCGCTTCCGGCGGGCGCAGATGCAGGATGACGGCCTGGCCGCGGACGCCGACGCTAAGGCGGCGCGGGCCATCTGGTTCGATGCGGACAATGACGGCTTTCGGGATGTGATCGCAACCACGGCGCAGCAAGACAAGCGCTGGCGGGCGAATTATGGCCGCAATCCGGGCAATCGAAACCACTGGCTGGAGGTGATCCTGCATGGGCCGCCGGGCAATCGGCCCGCCATCGGCGCTCGGGTGAGCATCGCCGCGGGAGGAGCGCAAACCGCGAGCGTGGGCTGGGCCGAAGGCAGTCATTACGGCATGGGACAGTATCGGCTCTACTTCGGGCTCGGGCCCGAGCCGCGCGTCGATTCTCTCACAGTCGCCTGGCCCGACGGCTCGCAAACGCGGCTCGCGGACGTGGCCGCAGACCAGGTGTTGGAGCTCTCATGGCGAAAATGACGGCCGAGCGCTACATCAAAATCTATGGCGAGCGCAACAGCGGCACCACCTATCTGCGGATGCTGGCGCAAGGGAATCTGCAGGCCGCGATCCTACCAGGCGTGGCTCCCCGCCGCCTGCGCCGCCTTGTCCGCCGCAACGAGCGGATGATCGATCTCTATTTTCAACTCACGTTCGCCAGAAATCTGGGCTGGAAGCACCG
Source organism: Anaerolineae bacterium (assembly GCA_026992375.1). GTDB lineage: Bacteria > Chloroflexota > Anaerolineae > J102 > J102 > M2005. Next base: position 1,923 of record JALXAF010000344.1, on the reverse strand, counting down.
CATTGCGCCCGGTCCGCAGGAGCTGCGGCGAATCGCGCCGCCCCTGCAACGCATCACATTCCTCGTCATCACCAAAAACCCCTACGCCTGGCTGCTCTCCCTGTTCCGGCATCCCTATCACTATCGGGACGAACTGACCACGTTCGAGCGATTTCTCACTGGCGAGTGGCGCACCGTGGGGAGGGAAAATCACCCCGCGCCTTTCGCCAATCCCATCGCCATGTGGAATGCCAAACACGCGTCTTATCTCCGTCTGGCCCAAACAGCCGCCTGTCGTTTCGTCCGTTACGAGGATTTGCTCCTCGCCCCGGAGCAGACCCTGGCCGAAATTAGCACGGCCCGGGGCATTCCCCGGCTGTCGCCCGCCTTCGTAAATGTGCGGGAATCGACCAAGGGGGAGGCGGGGCGAGATTTCGAGTTCTATCGCCGCTATTATGTGGAAGAGCGCTGGCGGGAGGAGCTGGACGCGAGGGCGCTCGAAATCATCAACAGCTTTCTGGACGCCGCCATCGTGCGGGCGTTGGGATATGCGATGATCTCGTAGCCCCGGCAGGAGATTCCGATGATTATCTCGCATAAGTATCGATTTATCTTCATCAAAACCCGAAAGACCGCGGGAACGAGCATCGAGATTTTTCTCTCTCGCCATTGCGGTGAAGAGGATGTGGTGACGCCCATACGCCCGCCTGTGGCCGGGCATGAGCCCCGAAATCACCAGGGGCTCTGGAATCCGCTCCCGGAATTGCGCAGCAGCGACGCCGAGCAGCCCTGGGATACGCTGCGCCAGTTCATCCGGCGACAGAGGTTCTACAATCACATCCCGGCCCGTGTTTTGCGGCATCGCATTCCTGCGGATGTGTGGCGCGACTATTTCGTCTTCTGCGTCGAGCGCAATCCCTGGGACAAAGCGCTCTCGCACTACGCCATGATCAACGAGCGTTCGGGCGGCCATCTTTCCTTCGATGCGTATCTGGCCCAGGGCTTTTTCCCCACAGATTTCGACAAATACACGGATGCGGAGGGGCGTTTGCTGGTGGATGAGGTGCTGCGCTATGAATCTCTGAACGAGGAGTTGGGGCGGGTTTTCGCCCGGCTGGGCGCGCCCTTCGACGGCGACCTGGGCGTGCGGGCCAAATCGGGCTATCGCAGCGACAGACGCCCCTATCAGGAGGTGTATGACGACCAGCAGCGGGAAGTCATCGCCCGGGCCTTCGCCCGCGAGATCGAGATGTTCGGCTATCGATTCGAAGAATAGATCGGCATCTATTCCACGAGCGCGCCCAGAAGTCGATCGGGCGGCTGGCGCAGGGGTTCAAGCAGCCGCACCGGCAGGATGCGGTTTTCCAGCAGCGCGCCCGGCCCGGCGGTCGTCTCCACCCGCAGCCAGTTCTCGGTGTAGCCCGTCCAGCGCACATCGCCCGAGGGCAATGGCTCGCCCGGGCCTTCCCACAGCACCTGGCGCACCTCCCCCACATGACTGGCCAGGGTCTCGGCCTTCATGCGGGCGGCGATGGCGTGCAGCTCGCGGCTGCGGGCGCGCTTGATCTCCCCGGCGACCTGGTCGGGCATACGCGCGGCCGCCGTGCCCGAGCGGGGCGAATAGGTGAAGATGTGCATGTGGCCAAAGCCGATCTCCTGCACGAAAGCCACGGTGCGGGCCCAATCCGTCTCATCCTCGCCCGGAAACCCCACGATGACATCGGTGGAGAGGTTGAAATCGGGGATGGCGGCCCGGGCGCGGGCGATGAGCCGGGCGTAATCCCCGGTGGTGTAGCGGCGGGCCATGCGCCGCAGAATGCGATCGCTGCCGCTTTGCAGGGGCAGGTGCAGATGGGGCATGAGGCGGGGACTCTGCCACAGGGAAAAGAAATCCTCGGGCAGATCCCACGGTTCAAGAGAGGAAAGCCGCAGGCGGGGAATATC
>JALXAF010000343.1 GCA_026992375.1 Anaerolineae bacterium | reverse complement strand
CGCGTGCACCGCGCGGCCCTGCCCCATCCCCTGCCCGATGGCTGGGATGCGCTGACGGCCTGGGCTGCCGCCGCGTCCCTGCCCGAACTCATCGGGCGCATGGCGGGCCTGCTGCCCCTGCCCGAGGAGAGCGAGGAGGACGTGAAAAAGCTGATGACGCTGGCCCAACCTTTCGCCGGTGATCTGGCGGGATTTCTCACCCAGATGGCGTTGCAAACCGAAACCGACATCTACGACCCCCGCGCCGACCGCGTGGCCCTGATGACGCTGCACGGGGCCAAGGGCCTGGAATTCGACACGGTGTTCATCGTGGGCTGCGAAGAGAGCCTGCTGCCCTACTTCCGCCCGGGCGAAGAGGTGAATCTGGAAGAGGAGCGGCGCTTGTTCTACGTGGGCATGACCCGGGCCAAACGCAAGCTCATCCTCACCCACGCCCGCAAGCGCTTCCTCTTCGGCAAAGAAATCCACAACTCCCGCTCCCATTTCGTGGATGACATCGAAACCGCGCTGCTGGAAGCCAAAAAAATGCAGGCCCGCAAGCGCAAGAAGCGCAAGAAAGAGGGCCCGCAGCAGATGAGTTTGTTCTGACGACGGCGATCCTTACGGCGATTCTTGAACCAGGCCCGCGTAAGGATTGCGCGAGCCCTTGTATCGCGGCCAATCGGGCAGCACCCAGTTGATGGCGTAATCGGGCGGGGGCGGCCACAAAAGATAAACGTCGCTCCACCAGTGCCACGATTCATAGTCAGCGTCACTGAAACCCAAATCGACGTGCCGACCGCTGAGTCCGCTGCCCGTATCGCCGGCGATGGCGAACCCATAGCCGGGCACGTACAACTTCTGGCTCATGTTGATGACGGACGGATCCACGCCGACCACGCCCTTGCCCGCCTTGAACCCCAGCCGCGTGTGACCATACCAGGGCAGAGAGGGGTCGGTGCCTGAGCGCGAGGGGCTGTAAGAGGTGGTGTACGCCCGGATCTTGCGCCAATAGGTGATGGGGCCGTCGGGCGTCATGGCCGTGCGCGGCGTGATCTTGCGCCCATAAAGGATGACCTTGCGTTCGGACTCCTGCGCCACCCACTCATCCTCCAGCTCACGACTCACCTCCTGACCATCCTCGTAGCGCACCCGATAACGCCGTCGCAGCACGCCCGGACGCCCCGGACTCCCCACCCGGCGCGTGTCGATGGGCAGATCGTCATCGGGCTCCCACACAGTCTCGAAAGGCAGCAACTCCTCCTCATACGCCAGGTTTTCAGCAATGCGTGTGATCCGGATGACGCTGTGGGGGGGCAACTCCGCGTCCAGCGGCGGATGCACCTGGTCCTCCCCCATCACCAAAACGCCCGCAGCGCGCAGCGCGTCGCCCACGGTCTTCTCGTGAGTGCGGGCCTGGATCGTGCGCCCATCCACGACGATGGTGATAGGCGTGGCCCGGCGCAGCACAATGCGCATTCCCGGCTGGATCGCCGCATTCAGGCCCGGCAGCGCCTCATCGCCCTCATGCACCGGAACGCCATTCTCGGCCAGCGCCTCCGCCACCGTATTCGCCCGCGTCCAGATAGTGCGGGCCACGCCGCCCTCCTCCACGACATGCACGGGCCTGGCCCGCAGGATGGTCACCGTCAGCGGCGTTGCGACCTGCTCCCAGGGCCGGGTGGTGCGACGTCCCGGAGGCGGCGTCCATTGTGCTGGCGGCAACGGCGCATCCCGCCCCGTCGCCTCATTGCCCAGCAGAATCTCATCCGCTGGCGAAAGAGCGATGGCGGCGTCATCCAGCAGTTCGGCTACAGTCTCGGCGCGCGTCCACACCACGCGAGAGCCGCCATCGGCCAGAACCTGCACCGGCCGCGCCCGCTGCACCATCATCCGGGCGTTCGGACCCCAGGCTCCCGTGGTCGTCAGCGCGTCCTTCGGATGCAGATCGTAGCCCAGGCTGTGCAGTAGCGCCTCGGGTGAAGCAGCGTGAGTCAGAACCCGGGCCTGCTGGCCATCGATCTCGACAATCACCGGAAAAGCCGCAGCTCGCCAGCGCCACAGGCCTGCTAGCGCCAGCAGCAAAAACAGCGCGCCGGCAAGCAGCGCCAGGGCCTGACGCCGGGGCAGCCGGGACGAGGCAGGACGAACGGGCGAGGAAAGCGTTGGTGAGGATTGCATGATGGATGGGGGGCTTGACAGCGTTCGCTCTCTGTGTTAAGAGTGAGTGCATCGCATTATACAGGCCCGCGCCTTGCGCCTGCAACCAAACATCGCTGCATTAGACATTGTTGGAGACAACTTACGGCGAGGCAGACTCACAACATTCCGCTTGATCATGCCCGAATCAATGATTAATGAGTGATGATCAAAGCGAAAACCACGCTGATTCCACCTTTGATCATTATTCGTTGATCATTGAGCGCTGCCAGTAGCAGCGTGACGCCATATCCGAGCAACAACTTTCTTGTTTCCGATAACATCCATTACATCGACATGCGCCGCAACACGCCTGAACAATTCGCCCGACAACTCCGCGAAGGCCACTACAACGAACTGCGCGTCGCCCTCTACTTTATGCTCAAGGGGATGCACGTGCGCATCGGTTACAGCGGCCAGAGCTACGATATCCACGTCTTGCCGTCCGACAGGCCGGGCTTTAGCGTGGAAGTCAAATGGGACAAACGGGCCGCGGCCACGGGCAATCTCTACTTCGAGATCGAAAACACCCGTCAACATCGTCCCTCGGGCGTCGCCTCCACCCAAGCCGACTACTGGTGTCATGTCATCGGCGATGGCGATGAAGCCATGCTCGCTTCGGTGGCGCTCATGCGAAAACTGCTGAAGGCCCGGCCATTCAGAGAAGTGCGCACCCGCGGCGAAGACAGCAACAGCCGCGGCCTGCTGATTCCCCGCGACTGGCTCAGCCAGCAAAAGGGAATCGCGTGGATCGAATTGCCCACGGTGGCGGACTTCTTCGGGGAATTGTTCCGTAAATAGAACGCAGATGACGCAGAAAAAGCTGATCTACGCAGATGAAAACAGATAAAATCGAAACAATCTGCGAAAATCTGTGTGCATCAGAGGTTTCTGCGTTCCATTTTCGTGCGTTATGTGATGAGCAGCCGCTCATAGCGACTGTGCAGGGAAGGCGACCGCACACGCTAACGAATAAAAATTGCAGGTGCGACGCATTTACCACAGGCCTCAAGTGCGACGCATCTTTCGGTCGCTACGCTCCCTCGAAACGACGCGAAATCCCACGTAGAGACGCAAAAAGGCCGCCATCCTGTTGGACAGCGGCCCGGAAATTTCGTAGACGCGAGGAATCAGGCGGGCAGGAAGCCCTCTTCCAGCAGCTCCTGGCGCAACTTCTCGTAGCCCTTGTCTTCCAGCTCGGCCATGAACTTCTCGGTCTCCATCGCAGCCATCGCGCCCTGGCCCACGCTGGTGGAAACCTGCTTGAAGCGGTGATCCTGAATCTCGCCCGCCGCAAACACGCCCGGCACGCTGGTGTGCCCAAAGCGATTGGTGATGACGTAGCCGTCGGGATCCATGGCCACTTGCCCCTTGACGATGTCGCTGTTGGGGATGTGGCCGATGAAAATGAACACGCCATCGGTGCGGAACTCGCTGACCTCGTTGGACTTCACGTTCTTCAGAGTCACAGAAGCCACCGCGCCATTCTCACCCGCATTGATGCTGGTGACGATGGTGTCCCAGATGAATTCGATCTTGTCATTCTCGAAGGCCCGCTTTTGCAGAATCTTGCTGGCCCGCAGTTGGTCTCGGCGATGAATGATGGTGACCTTGCTGGCGAAGCGGGTCAGGAACAGGCCCTCCTCCAGGGCGCTATCGCCGCCGCCCACCACCACGACTTCCTTGTCCTTGAAGAAAAAGCCGTCGCAGGTGGCGCAATAGCTGACGCCGCGGCCGGTCAGCTCGGCCTCGCCCGGCACTTGCAGCTTGCGGGGCGTGGCGCCCATGGCCAGGATGATGGACTCAGCCTTGTATTCCTTCTCGAACTGGGTGCGTAGGGTGAAAGGATGCTGCGACAGATTCAGCTCTAGCACGTGGTCATACTCGACCCGCGTGCCGAATTTCTCGGCCTGCTTCTGGAAGCGCTCGGCCAGGTCCGTGCCGCTCAGGCCCTCGGGGAAGCCGGGATAATTTTCGATCTCGTAGGTCAGGGCCACCTGGCCGCCGATGTCGTTGCCCGTGAACAGGATGGGGTTCAACTGGGCGCGGGCCGTGTAAAGCCCCGCAGTAAAACCAGCGGGCCCGCCGCCGATGATGATCACTTTCTCGATTTTTTCTTCGTCTGACTGGTCGGAAGGAACAATGAACATGGACATATCGAATCACCGTTTTTTGGGAATATGGTGTTTGGGAATAATAATGAATCCACTGCAAAAAGATCATTTCACCACGGAGACGCGGAGGACACGGAGAAAATAATGGTAGTTCACGGAGAAAAACATCTCAAAACTTCACTTTTTTCTTCCTCCGTGCATTCTGCGCCTCCGTGGTGAAGTTTTTCGCGGGAGGTTGGCGCGCAGCATGAA
>JALXAF010000342.1 GCA_026992375.1 Anaerolineae bacterium | reverse complement strand
CCGAATTCGTGCCAGGTTATCAGGCAGTTTTATTGTCTTCCGGCGCTTTCACTGCTACAATTTGGCAGGTGCGACGCACTTGAGACATGAGGTAAGCGCATCGCACCTTGTCGCACCTTTCGGTCGCTGCGCTCCCTCGAAATGACGTAGGAGGGCCGTAATGCGTGATTCGTGATGCGTGACGACCTCACTCATTACGCATTACGCATCACGCCGGTTGCAGAATCGCTCAACGTGGGCTTTGCAAACCTTCAGCAACCAGCGATCATTCTATTTTCAAAGCAGTCACGATTTTGAAGAACTTCCAAACGTCAGTGAATAAACACGACAGGCTGCGGCAGGGCGTTATCATCGTCGGTGCGCTGCTGAGCATCGCCCTGCTGATTGCGGGCGTTCTCTTGCTGCGGACCGCGTTCTCACCCGCCGCCCAGACAGAAAACATCGAGCCCGCCACACCGGGCGAATTTCTGATCCTGGTGGCGCCCTTTCAGCATCAGGGCGGCAAAGCGTATGATTTCGGCGCGGAGCTGGCCAACGATCTGCGGCAGGCTCCCCACAACGCCGACGATTATCGGGTGGCGGACATGGCCCACGCGCCCGACGAGAATGAGATTCCCGAACTGGTGCAGTCCTATCATCCCCGGGTCATCGTCACCGGCGCGTACGACGAAACGAATATCGACGCCTGGGTCTATTTCATCCCGCCCGAGACCCTGCCGCCCGAGCTTGCGCAGACCGAGGGCAGCTTCTTGCTCTTCTCAGATCTAAAACCTGAGCGCTATCACATCTACGCCCCGCGCGGCCTGGGAAATCCCTTGCAATATCTCCAGTACTGGATCATCGGACAGAGTCAATTCTGGGCGGGCGATGATCAGCGGGCGGTGGAATCCTTCGAGCTGGCGCAACAGATGGAGCCTTCAGTGACGCCGGTGAATCGCCGGGCGGAGATGGATCGCTTCACCTCCACCATCCTGCGTGCCCTGGGATACATCATCGGGCCTGTCCGGGGCGATTGGCCCGTGGCTCGGGATTTCTACTATCGCGCCTTCACCCTGGACCCCGATTCCCTCGGGGCTGCACTGGGCCTGGCCGCCTCGCTGACGCAACTCAACGAGCTCGATAAAGCGACAGACATTCTGCAGGCGGTTTTACGCGAACATCCCGATGCCTGGCAGGTTTATTTCGCCCTGGCCGAGATCAAGGCGCAGCAAGGACAAAAAGAGGAAGCCCTGGCTCTTTACGAGCAGGCCATCAACATCCTCATCACCGAGAAGCGCCCCGAGTTCCAACAGGCCCTGGCCGACGTTTATTTCAGCCGCGGCTACTATTACTATCAGCAAGGCGATTTCGCCAGCGCCCTGGCTGATTATCAGCAGGCCCAGGCCCTGGGCCGCAAGGACGTTTATCTGCTCAGCAACCTGGGATGGACAGCGTATTTGCTGGGCGATTATGACGCCGCGGCCGAGGCCAGCAGCGAAGCCGCCGCGCTGGCGCCGGAACAGCCGGATCTGGCTTTCAACAAAGCCTTGCATTTATTGGCCGCGGGGCGTTATGATGAGGCGAAAGAAGCCTACAATGAGGCCATTCAACTCACATTGCAATACGATGACGTTTTGATCCGCAGCCGCTACTTTGGCGTCGCCTATCACGATCTGGAGGAACTGGCCAGCAAGCGGCCCGATTTACAACCGATCATTCAGGAGATTCAAAACGAAATCGACATCGCCAACGGCTGATGCTCGAGAATAGACATTATTGGAAATAATCTACGGCGGTAACTACCAAGGTCTCGCCACCACTTTTTGCCACGAAGACACGAAGAAGACAAAGGCACGAAGCCTTTTTCTTTTTCCTTCGTGCCTTCAAAAAAACTTCGAGCCTTCGTGGCTTTTTGGGCTTAAAGTCGAGCACGTTAGCAGTTACCTTATTTCCGATAATGTCCATTCATCCCCAATTCCCCCGGAGGTTCCCTCATGCAAAAACAACGCCCCCGCAAACGCTTTCCGCTTCTCGCCCTGCTTCTACTGCTGATCTCGCTGGCGGGGTGTCAGAAAACGGGTGAAGTGCAACCATCCACCGCCACGCCCTCGGGCGCCGTAATCGGAGAATCGGCAGAGCAGGCGGCGCCCACGGTCGATCGCGCCCCCGCCCGGATCACAGTCAAAACCGCTCTTCGCCCGGCCATTGATCCCACCTGCCTGGAAGACAAAGGGAAATTCGCCCTGGTCAGCGCGCCCATGCCCGATGGCGGGCTGGAGCCGGGCATGGTGCATGTCTTTTGCGCCACGGGCGCACCTGCGGGCCAAGTCGTCACCTTTACCCTGAAATCCCCCGATGGCAATGAACAAAGCTATCAGGCGGCCACCGTGGATCAGGGCGGCGTCTCGGTGGCGGTGCAGCCGGTGACCATCGGGGCCGACGCCAAACCGGGCAAATGGACCATGACCGCGGCTTATGGCGACGAGAAAGATAGCGTGAGCTTCAAGGTCAAGGCCGCGTCACAGCCATTCCTCGCTCTGGCCGAGCCCGTATCGGATGATCCCAACATCATCCGCGTCGCCATTGGCGGATTATCACCCAATGCGTTGGCCCGATTCGCCATCTACCGCCTGCAGTCGGGACAAACCACTGCCAACTCTGCAGAAGCCACGGGCGAACTGCTCATCGAGAACATGATTCAGACCGACGAATCGGGCCGGGCCGACTTGGTGCTGAATGTGGCGGATCAACCCAGCGGTCCCTATCTGCTGACGTTGCTGCCTGAGAACGACGCCGAGACCGCCAGCGCGGTCATCAACCTGCCCGAGCGAGAGCGCACCGCGCTGGCGGTCAACATCCATCGCGGGAACGGCGCCGGGGCCGCAGCGGTAGCAGGCGCGCCCCCGGCTGGCGAATCGGCGGCGGGCGAAGCGCAGCAATCGGTCGCCTACAATCCCCAGAACCTCCCCCCTGCGCCCACGTTGGCCGAGGCCGGCGGCGGCCTGCCCGATACGACCACCGTTTCGCTGCCCGACGCATCCTTGCCGCCTTGCACGCCCACAGCCGCTCCCATGGTTCAAATGCAGCCCCAAACGGGCGAGGCGGGCCAATGGTGGTATGGCTGCGCCAGCGGTTTCACCCCTGGCAAACCCCTGCGGGTGGATGCCACGCTGGGCAATGGCCAGACCACATCCTTCGATCTGACCAAAACCAGCGACGAAGGAGTCAAATCCTTCAGATGGTATAGTCTGCCCGAGGAGGGCAATGGCGTTTTCAGCATCCGCATCTCAGATCTCACCGGCAATCAGGCCGACGCCAAATGGATGATCGCTTCGGCCACGACGCCCCATCTTCTGGTTTATCCCCACGTGGTCATCAAGGATGTGGGCGCGGAGCTGCATCTCACGGGCTTCCCACCCCGGGCCAAAGTGCAGATGGGAATTTATCAGATCGATGCAGCCGGAACCGCCACATTGGTCAAGAAGCTGCTAGTGAAGACCGACAAGCGAGGCGTGGCGGGACGCGCGTTCAACGAGGCCGCAGACCTGACGCCGGGAACCTACATGCTGATGGCGCAAAGCTCGCCCGCGTATCAATTCTCGGGCATTGGCACAGCCGCCACCGCCATCGAATTCTTCAGCGTTGGCGCGCCCCTGGCCGAGAAATATGAATTCTACACACTATTCGTGGGCCGCGAGGCGGCCGCGCCTGCGGCGCCCGAGGGCGGCGAGACAACCGCATCCGCCGGAGAAACGTCTCCCCCCGCCGAGACGCCTGCACAGCCCGAAGTCCCCGCCGTGTCCGGCATTCCCACCACATTGAGCATTCCCGTCGACAACAGCGCGCCGCCCACCTGCCCCGACGCGCAGGCGGACGCGCCCGCCATCTGCATGATGCCGGACGTCATCGAGCGGGCAACCTACACATACATGCTCATGCACGGCTTCGAGCCCAACACCAAATTCATCGTCTCGGTCACCACGCCCAAGGGCGGGAATGTGAAGCTGTCCGTTCGGGCCAATGACGAAGGCGTGGCCGACGCACATTGGTATGCGTTGAACAACGAGAAGCCGGGCGTCTACCGGGTGAAGATTCGAGGCGGCGGCAAGAAGTTCAGCGGCGCCTTCAAGGTGGTGAAAGCGACATCGCCGCATCTGGTGGTGCAAGCGCGTTCGCCCAAGCCCGGAACCCCCATCATCGCCAGCATCAGCGGACTCAAGCCGCAGACCACCTACGCGCTGGCCCGCTATCGCAGCACGGGCGAGGCCAACGGGCAGGTGCAATTCCAACTGGTGGACGTCACCGATATCCCCACCGGCAAGGGCGGCGGCGCTCAGATGAAATTCGACACCAGAGCCGATGACGCCGGAGTTCTGTTTATGATGGCACTCTACGAGAAAGGCGGCTCTCAGCCCCTGGCCAAAGAGGTGTACGCGCCCGGGCGGGAGCTGTACCTGCGCTATCCCTTCGCCTGGGGAGGCGAGTAAAAACGCGATGCCCGACGAATTCGCCGCCATCCAACAGCAAATACGAGCCTGTCAGCGCTGCGCGCTGGCAGGCTTTCCCATCCAGGGCCCGCCCATCTTTTCGGG
>JALXAF010000341.1 GCA_026992375.1 Anaerolineae bacterium | reverse complement strand
ACCGCACTGGCCATCACCCGCACGGGCAGCCTCAAGCGCCGCGTTCCCATTCGCAGGCAGCGCATGGATGAGATCGGTGCGCTCATTAGCACCTTCAACGAGATGCTCGACCGGCTTGAGGAGCTGTTCGAGAAGCAGCGACGCTTTACAGGCGACATCTCCCACGAGCTGCGCTCGCCCCTGACGACGATTCTGGGCAATCTCAGCTTGCTGCGCCGGGCCAAACATCTGCCCCCGGAAGAGCAGCGGGAGATGCTGGATGAGATGTATTCCGAGGCCGAGCGGATGCACCGGCTCATCTCCGATCTGCTGTTGCTTTCGCAGGCCGATTCGGGACTTTCTATCAACCGGGCGCCGGTGGAGCTGGATACGCTTTTGCTGGAAGCTTATCGTCTGGCCCGACGCCGCGCGGATGGCAAGCTCGACATTCATCTCTCCCACGAAGATCGGGCCGTGGTCACGGGCGATGCAGATCGGCTGCGGCAGGTGCTTGATAATCTCATCAACAACGCCATTCGCTACACGCCCGCAGGGGGGCGCATCGATCTCAGCCTGCATTGCACAGGCGATGAGGCTGTCATCACCGTGGCGGATACGGGCCAGGGCATCGCCCCCGACGACCTGAAGCATATCTTCGATCGCTTCTATCGGGCGGACAAGGCCCGCACCCGGGCGGCGGGGGGCACGGGCCTGGGACTTTCCATCGTCAAATGGATTGTGGACGCGCACAACGGCCGGATCGAGGTCGAATCCACGGTGGGACAGGGAAGCGTCTTCCGCATCCGCTTGCCCGTGGCGGAATCGTGTCAGGGCGACGCGGGTCAGCGCTGAGTCCCGGAGGACGTTCATGCCCGCGGCGCTGTTTCTCCGCTCCAGCCGTCATCTCGGCGGCATCGAACGTCAGATGTTGTGGCACGCCCGGCGGCTGCACGAGGCTGGCTGGCGGGTGATCGTCGCCTGCCTGCATCGCGGCCAGGGCGAACATCCCCTGGCCCGGGCCGCCCGCGAAGCGGGCCTGAGTGCGATCACCCTTGCGGACCCGGCCCCCTGGAGCCTGAAGCCCCTGCGGGCGCTGGCCCGACTGGTGGATGAACGCCGTCCCGACATCTTGCACACCGCGGATTATCGCGGCGATGCGCTGGCGGCCTTGTTGCCAAATCGCCCCGGATGGCTGGCCGAGACCCAGGGGCACACCAACGAGCACTGGCGCATGAGTCTGTGGAATCGGGTGGATATGCGGGCGTTGCGCCGGGCCGACGCGGTCGCGCCCGTCTCGGCGGCCTGGGAGACCTGGCTGGCCGCACGCGGGGTTGCGCCCGGTCGCATGACCGTGCTGGGCAACTCGCGCGCCATCCTCCGCCCCGACCCCACTCCCGAGCCCGCGCACCTGCCAGATGACGGGCCGCATCTGCTCTACGCCGGTCGTTTTTCGCCCGAGAAGGGCGTCGATCTGCTGCTGTCCATCTGGCCGCAGCTTCGAGCGCGCTGGCCCCAGGCCCGGTTGTGGATGTTGGGGACCCTGCCCGCGGCCGGCCGTTATCGTCGCCGGGTGGATGCGCTCATGGCCCGGCCGGGCGTGCACTATCTCGGCCATCAACCCGATATTCGCCCCTGGCTGCTGGCGGCCGATGTGGTCGCGGTTCCCTCTCGCCGCGAGGCCTGGGGCATGACCGCATTCGAGGCCCTGTGCGCGGGGACGCGCGTCGTCGCGGCCCGAACGGGCGGCCTGCCCCATCTCTGCCGCGGCGCTCCCCACGCCCGGCTTTTCACGCCCGATGACGCACACGCGCTGCTGGCGGGCCTTGTGGCCGCGCTTGCACCAGATTTTCCGCACGGCGCGGCCCTGGGACGGGCCTATCGGGCCCAGCCCCGCTTCGATCCCCAACGCCGCCATCAGATTTTGCTGGACGTTTATGATAACTGCTAACGTGCTTGACTTTAAGTCGCCAAAAGCCACGAAGGCTCGAAGTTTTTCGAAAACACGAAGGAAAAAATAAAGAAAAATACTTCGTGCCTTCGCCTTTCTTCGTGTCTTCGTGGCAAAAAGTGGTGGCTACACCTTAGTAGTCATCGTTTATGGGAAGTTGGCGTCGGGATGACGCGGAAGGGGCGGGTTATCGGGTCAGTTCGTAGATGGCCGCGGCGTAGATATCCATGGCCCGATACAATTCGTCCAGGATGACGTACTCGTCGGCCTGATGCGCGGTCTCGGGCGAGCCGGGGAAGTTGGGACCGAACGCGACGCAGTTGGGCATGGCCCGGGCGTAGGTGCCGCCGCCGATAGCCAGGGGCTGCGCGTCCTCATCGCCCGTCACCTGCCGATAAACCCGCAGCAACGTCTTCACCAGGGGATGATCCAGGGGCACGTAGAGGGAGGCTTTCCACGCGTGCTCCTGGTAGCTGAGCCCGAAGCGGGCCGCCGCCTCTTTCAGCGGCTCGACGACCTGCTCTTTGCTCGCGGTGACGGGAATGCGCATGTCGATGCCCAGCCGCTCCTCGTCCGGGGTGATGGTCAATTTGCCCGCGTTGAAGGTGAGCTTGCCCGAGACTTCGTCTTCCAGCGGCCCGAAGATGGCCTCGGCCCGGTAATCCATGCCCGCGGTCTGGGCTAGAAAACGGATGGTTTTCGCCTGGCAGCCGATGGCGTCCAGAGCGATGGCCAGGCGGGCGATGGCGTTGACGCCTTTTTCGGGCAGGGAGGCGTGCGCGGCCTTGCCCAACACCCGCACGCCCGCGTCGCTCCGCTCGAACTCGAAGCCCAGTTCCGCCAGCTTGGCGACCAGCTCGTCCTGATGAGGCCCGGCGTAGAGGGCCTCGCCCGGCACCGCGTTGAAGGCCGTGCCCAGGTCCAGCGCCGGCGCGTTCGCCTCGTTGGGCGCGGCGAGCGTAACCTGCAGGATGTGCTTTTCGGCGAAAATGAGGGGGAATTCCGCGTCTGGGGTGAAGCCCATGGTCGGGATCTCCTCCCGGGCCAGATAGCGCGCCATGCCCCGCCAGTGATTCTCCTCGTCGCCGCCGAAGATGAAACGCACGCGCCGCTGGAAGCTCACGCCCGCATCCATCAGCGCCTTGACCGCGAACAGAGCGGCCATCATCGGTCCTTTGTCATCCTGTGCGCCGCGGCCATACAGTTTGCCATTCCGTTCGGTCGGCTCGAAGGGGGGCGTGGTCCAGTATCCGGGATTGCCGGGCGGCACCACATCCATGTGTCCGATGACGCCCACCATCTCCTCGCCCTCTCCGATCTCGGCCCAGGCGTAGTAGCCTGCGCCGTCATACCAGGTGCGAAAACCCAGGCCCGCGGCGATATCCACGGCCTTTTGCAGGGCCTCGTGCACCGCCTTGCCAAAGGGATAGCCCTCGCCGCCCTCCACCAGAAAGCTGGGGATGCGCACCAGGTCTTTGATGGCTTCTGTCATGGGACGATGAAGTTGTTCGAGTTGCGGTTGGAAATCGACAGTCATGGATGAGTCTCCGTGCGATTTGAGGTTGTGGGGATGAGAGTTGAGATCAGGCGCTTATCAATGGAATCCTTGCTCGCTGGACGAGAAAATATCTCACGTAAAGACGCAGAGCCGTAAAGGAAAAAAGGGCAAAGAAAATCTTAGCGCCTTGGCGACTTTGCGTGAGATCAGCTTTTTGAGTTCTGTCAGGAAAGGCCCAGCGCCCGCAAGTCCAGTTTTCCATCACGGACGGGCGGACACCAGAAGTAAGCGCCGGAGACGGGCTGGGAGTAGGTGAACACCGCGTCGACGATGCCATCCTCCAGGCCCGCCATGCGCTTGAGCTGGGCCTCGAAAGCGTTGAGCGAACGACCGAAAGCCACGAAGAAGAGGCCCGCCTGCCAGGCGTCGGCCCAGGGCAGCGAGCGGCGCAGCACAAAAGCCTCCGGCTGGAAAGATTCCTGGGCCGTGCGTTTGACATGCGCTGACTCGGGCGCATCGAACAGCTCCGCGTTGTCGCTGCGCCGTCGCCCGAAGACATGATCCTGCGCCTCGGGCGGCAGCGAGTCGAAGAAATCCAGATCATGAATCCATTGCTGGGTCGCCACGAAGCTGGAGCCGTCCAGACCTTCGCCCTGGCCCCGCACGAACGCCACCGCCACGGCCTCATCGTCCACCGGATTCTCGGTGCCGTCCTCGTAGCCGGTCAGGTCCAGGCCCGGATTGTAGCGAAACGCGTCCACCACCGTCTCCAGCGTGAAGGCGGGGGCCAGCAGCCTGCGCAGGCGTCGGGTGCGATGCAGCAGCTCGCCCCGATCCTCGCCGCGCAGCCACAACCACAGCCCCGCGGGCGTGGCGGGGATATCGACTCCGGCGTTGACGATGACCGGGAAGGGGCGCAGCCCTTCGATGTGCGCGCCCACTTTCTGAATCGTCGAAAGCCCCAGCCCGACCACGGTTTCCGAACCATCGGTTGATTCCGCCAGCGCTTGCAATGCTTCGGTGGGATCAGCGTTCTGGTTCAGCGAGAAAATCAGGTAACGGGCCAGAGAAGGGAGAGAATCGAGAATGCCTTGCTGAAAGTTTGTCATGGTAACTCCTTGATGTTGCGTATGAGTGGTGAGAGAGAGATACCATACTCCAAACCGTGCAAAATGGCAAGGCGGGCCTGTCGACGAGAAAAAATCGAGCGTTTATCTGCGTTGCCCGGGGCAAAAAAACTTCGGGGTCAATTCAGCAGGCTTTACTCACCAAACAGGTTCGCAGTTGCGATCATTTTTGTAAACGCTGGTAGAGGTGGTAGGATAAAGCGTTGTTATGACCGTTCGAACCCGACTTCTCCTTCCCGAACAACTTGACGAGGCTGCAATGGCGCTCCGCCGCGGCGGACTGGTGGTTTTTCCTACGGACACCGTTTATGGCGTGGCGGCATTGGCCCGAAACGCGAATGCGGTCGCTGCGATTTATGCGGCCAAGCAACGCCCGCCCGAGTTTCCCATCCCCGTCATGGTGGCTGAACCGAGTGGAGTGGGGGATGTCGCCCGGATTTTGCCCGGTTTCCGGGAGCTGACGGAGGCGTTCTGGCCCGGGCCGCTTACGATTATCCTGCCAAAACGCGACGTCCTGCCCGCCATCGTCACCGCGGGCGGCGACACAGTGGCCCTTCGCATCCCCGATCATCCTCTGGCGCTGGCGTTGTTGCGTCTGGTGGACGAACCGCTTGCCGTGACCAGCGCCAATCTCTCGGGTCATCCACCCGCCCGCACCGCACAGGAGGCCCGGGCCCAGCTCGGTGGCCGGGTGGATGCGATCGTCGATAGCGAGCCTGCACCAGGTGGAGAGCCTTCCACCATTCTCGATCTCACCCTCTCTCCTCCCGCAATCCTGCGCTCCGGCCCTGTCTCCGAAGCGCAGATTTGGGCGATGTTTTACAAATAAGGTGACATAACGCGTTTTCTTTCTCTGTTTCGACCACCCAGTTTTTTCACTGCAAGGAGGTGGAGCCCTATGCGCATTCCCAGCATGTTGCTGAAGCAGCTCTATACATTCGGCAGTCTTCGCAATTCAGGCGAGGGCGTTGCATTCAAGCTCAAAAATCGTCTCACCGATGTGACGCTCACTGCTTTGCATCGCGTCAAGATCGACGGCCGGGTCGTTCCTCTTGATAAAATCGTGCTCCAGGTGGAGGACGAGCGGGGCGCGACGCTGACGCCCGCTCAGCTCAGGACGCAGCCTCTTTTCCTGCCATTGCGGCGGGTGGTGGAGGTGGTGATGGATATCGAACCGCTATCGCCTGGCAAGCACAAGATCGAGATTGAGTTCGAGGCGAAGGGATATGGGAAGCTGAAAGTGAAGGTGGATGACTCCATCAGCGAGGAGGAGGCGAAGATCGTCGGCATCCCTCGCGATCCAATCGATGACTATTCCGAAAAGATCATCAAGGCCCGGCAGAAGTTCATCGAGGCGTACACGGGCGTGCGATTGAAGCACATTCCGCATTATTCCTTCGATCCGCACATCACCAAAGGCAATATCGAGAATTTTACAGGGGTGGCGCAGATTCCCCTAGGGTTCGCCGGGCCGATTCAGGTGAACGGCGAATACGCCAATGGCGAGTTCATTGTGCCCATGGCCACCACCGAGGGCACCCTGGTCGCCTCCTACAATCGGGGCATGAAGGTGCTCAATCTTTCGGGCGGGGCCACGGTGACCGTAGTGGGAGATGCCATGCAGCGCGCCCCTGTCTTCATCTTCGAAAACGCCCGGGAGGCCCGGGATTTCGTCAATTGGGTGCAGGAGCATTTCGAGCAGGTGAAGGAGGAAGCCGAGGGCACGTCCAGCGTCGCCAAGCTGATCTACATCGATTATTATCTCTCCAACAAGTTTGCATATCTCCGCTTCAACTACACCACGGGTGACGCGGCCGGGCAAAACATGGTGGGCCGGGCCACTTTCGTCGCCAGCAGTTGGATCATCGATAATTATCCTGGCAATATTACTCGCTTTTATCTGGAATCGAATCTGGCCACCGACAAAAAGGCTTCGCAGGTGAATGTGATGCGCACCCGAGGCAAACGCGTCATCGCCGAGGCCACCATCCCTCGCGACGTGCTCATTCAGCGTATGAGGGTGGAGCCCGAGAGCCTGGCTTATCACTACGGCGTGGCCAATGTGGGAGCGCTTCTTTCCGGTGCCAACAATAATGGCTTGCATTCCGCCAATGGCATCACGGCCATCTTCATCGCCACGGGCCAAGATGTGGCCAATGTGTCGGAGAGCTCTGCGGGGATTCTCTACGCTGAACTGACGCCTGAGAAGGACCTCTACATTTCCATCACCATCCCCTCCCTCATCGTGGCCACCTACGGCGGCGGTACGGGCCTGGCCACCCAGCGGGAGAGTCTGGAGTTGTTGGGGTGTTATGGCAAGGGCAAGGTCAAGAAATTCGCCGAGATTGTGGCCGCCACCGTGCTGGCGGGCGAGATATCCCTGGCCGCGGCCATTTCCACCACGGACTGGGTCTCCAGCCACGAACGCTACGGGCGTAATCGATAGTATACTCCTGAAAACCATCTGGATGTCCCTGCGAATCCCCGGAAATGGCGTCATTTCTGGGGATTTTCATTTGCCCCCGTAACCTTTTTGCATTTTCTGCGTTAGGGAAGGGCGAATCGTCCTTATGAGGAGGTTGCACTTATGGGCGCAAGCCCGCGTATCTTACTCTATTCGCATGACACCTATGGATTGGGGCATCTGAGGCGAAGCCTTGCGATTGCCCAACGATTGGCTCACGATATCTCCGATATCCACCAACTGCTGGTGACCGGTTCCATGGTCGCGGGCGCGTATGCGTTGCCCCCGCGGCTGGATATCGTCAAACTGCCCGCCCTGAGCAAATGCTCGGATGGGCGCTACAAAGCCCGGGCGCTGCCCCTTTCGTTAGCTGAAACGGCCTCCTGGCGGGCCGATATGATCTTTCAGTCTGCCATCCACTTTCAGCCCGACATTCTGCTGGTGGACAAGGCCGCTGCGGGCGTGCATGGCGAATTGCTGCCCACGTTGCGGCAGTTGAAGACATGGTCGCCGCACACCCGTTTGGTGCTGGGCATGAGGGACATTGAAGATAGTCCCCAAGCTACCCGCGCGGAATGGCGTCGTAAAGGGGTTTATACCCTGTTGGATGATGTGTATGATGTAATTTTACTGTATGGCCGTCGGGAAGTGTTCGATCCTGTGACCGCGTATGGGATCAGTCCCAAGGCAGCATCCAAGCTAGTGGAGTGCGGTTACCTGCGTCGGGACGAGCCAGGCGAGAGCCCAAGGGATGTGCGAGGTGAGCTGGGCGTCAAGGACGGGGAGCTTCTAATTGTGGTCACCGTGGGCGGCGGCGGCGATGGCTTTCCCATTCTTAAAACCTATCTCGAACTCGCCGTCCGAGCCAATCCCGCCGCCCATACGTTGATGATCACCGGGCCGCTAATGGCGCACGAGCAGCGTCGCGTATTGGAGCGGATGGCCCGGGGGTTGTCCGTCACTCTCTTGACGTTCACCCCCGACCCTTTGCGCTATTTGAAAGCCGCGGATCTGGTCATTAGCATGGCGGGCTACAACACCACGTGCGAGGTCCTCTCCCTGGGCAAACGGGCGTTGTTGATCCCGCGAGACAAGGTGCGCGAGGAGCAGCGCATTCGCGCGAGCGCTTTGGCCCGCCGCGGGCTTGTGCATACGCTCGATCCGCGCGAACTTTCGCCCAAACGTCTGCAACAGGCCATTCTCGCCGCGCTGCAGACCCCTTTGCGCCGCACACCCTTCCCCATGACGGGCCTGGACAAGGCCAGTCAGACTATCGCCGCTTTGGTTGAAGGAACCTTCGCCCAAGCGCCCGCTTACACTCTTTCTTTGCCCAAAACCCGGCTCGTCGTCGAATCGCGAGCGATGTAATCCGCCTCGTCAATTGCGGTGGCGTAACGGTCTTTTCATTTCCTATACTTTCTGGAGCGCCTGCATGAAACCTCGTATCGCTTACATTCTGAAAATGTACCCCCGTTTTTCCGAAACTTTCATTGTCAACGAAATCCTGGAGCTGGAGCGCCAGGGCGTGGACGTGCGCATCTACTCGCTGCGCAAGCCCGATGACGGGCGCTTTCACGCCAGTCTCGCCCGCGTGCGGGCTCAGGTCATCTACGTTCCTCAATATCCGCAAATGGAGCCCGAAAGCATTGCCAGCCGTCATGCCATTGTGCGAGAGCGTTTCCCCAGTCGCTATCAGGCGCTGCGGGAGGAAGTGGTCGCGCGGGATGATGAAAGCGTGATCAGGCACTTCCTCCAGGCGGGTTTCGTGGCCGGGCATTTGCTGCAACACCCTGTAGATGCGATGCACGCTCACTTCTCGTCACTGCCCACGCGCATCGCCAATTACGTTTATCGCCTCATCGGCCTGCCTTACAGCTTCACCGCCCACGCCAAGGATATCTTCCACGAGTCGGTCAACAACCGTTCGCTTCGCAGCAAGATTTTGGCGGCGCGCTTCGTGGTCACCGTCAGCGACTTCAACAAGGCTTATCTCGAGAACCTCATTGGCGATCTTCCCTCGGACATCCGCCGACTCTACAATGGCGTCGATCTCAACCGATTTCGCGTGGGGAACGAAGAGGACAGACGGCCAGATTTAATCCTGGGCGTGGGCAGGCTGGTGGAGAAAAAGGGGTTCGATGTACTGATCCGGGCCTGTGATTTACTCGTGAAGTGGGGCGTCGACTTTCGCTGTCAGATCATTGGCAAGGGCAGCGAACGCGAACGTTTGAAAGCTCTCATAGCGGAACTGGGTCTGGATGACCGGGTGGCGCTGCTGGGGCCGCGACCCCAGGATGAGGTGGCCGAGGCCTATCGCCGGGCGGCCATCTTTGCCTTGCCCTGCATTGTGGGCAGCGACGGCAATCGCGATGGGCTTCCCACCGTGTTGCTGGAGGCCATGGCCAGCGGTCTCCCGGCCGTGTCCACCTCTCTCACCGGCGTGCCCGAGATCATCGACGACGGGATCAACGGCTTGTTAGTGGAGCCTGAGGATGTGGAGGAGCTGGCGCGGGCTCTCGCCGCGCTGCTGAAAGATGAGAGCTTGCGCCGTGAAATGGGGCGAGCGGCTCGCCGCAAGGTGGAGGAAGTCTTCGATGTGCACAAGAACGTGGCCCAATTGCGGGCCTGGCTGGCCGAGCCTGTCCCCGATGCCTTCCCCGAAGCTGGCCTGACCATGCACCTTCCTCCCCTCGAACTGCCTTCCATCTCCGTCCCTAGCGTCAAGGAGCTGCTAGCTGTTCTATGAACATCCTCTATCTCAACGCCGACCGCGGCATTCCCGTCCGTAGCCACAAGGGGGCAGCCGTCCATGTGCGGGCCATGATCGACGCCTTCAGCCAGCTTGGACATGAAGTGACCCTGATCGCGCCCCGGCTTGGTCCCGACGGCGGCCCGGAGCCAGCCGTTCGCCTGGTTCATGCGCCCTTGCCCCAGATCGAAAAGGCCGACCTCGCCACGGAGGCCCTGCGCGAACGTCAGGCCGCGGCTTACCGCCCTGTATTCCTGCAGGCGGCCAGCCACGAACTCGCCCACGGCAACTTCGATTTCATCTATGAGCGCTACTCCCTGTGGAGCGACGCCGGCGCACATCTCTCGCGCATGACGGGCCTGCCTCTGGTGCTGGAGGTGAACAGCCCCCTGCGTCAGGAGGCCGCGGCCTTTCGCTGCTTGCATGACGATGCCCTCGCTGCGCACATCGAGGCGGAGCAACTCCGCGCGGCGCATACGGTGGTCGTTGTCTCCGAAGCCCTGGCCCGCTACGTCATCGCTCAGGGAGCATCCCCGGACAAGGTGATCGTCCTGCCCAATGGCGTTGATCCCCGCCACTTTCACCCTCTGGTGCAGGGAAAGAGCGTGCGCAAACGCTATGGTCTGGAAGATCAGATCATCATCGGGTTCGTGGGCCGCGCCCGCCCCTGGCATGACCTGAACGCGCTCCTGGCTGCGTTCGCCATCCTTCGCCGCGAGTCGGATCGGTACCGCCTGCTGTTGGTGGGGAAAATGCCGGACCAGGCGGCCACGGAAGTCGCTCGGTTGGGGCTGGAGGACGCAGTCATCTTCACCGGGCCCGCGCCCCATGAGGAAGTGCCCACTTACATTGCGGCCATGGACGTGGCCGTCTCCACCCACGCCGCCCTGCCCGAATTTTACTTCTCCCCCTTGAAGCTGTTCGAATACATGGCATGCGCTCGACCTGTGGTCGCAGCCGAGGTAGGGCAGCCCGCCACCCTTATCCGTCCCGGAGAGAACGGCTTGCTCTATTGGCCTGGCAACGCCGCCTCCCTGGCCAACGCCATCCGTCTCCTGGCTTCCGATCCCGCCCGGGCCCGCAGCATGGGGTGGCGGGCCGCGGAGGAGGTGCATGCCCGCTTCACCTGGCGACGCAACGCGGAGGCTGTGCTGGATCGCATCGCTCCCGCGCCCCTGGTCATGGACCTGACCCCCGTCAAAAAACGCATCAAGCTGCCTATCTTCGATGGCAAGCTGCGTGAGCGGCTTTACCGAGCCACCCGTCCCGATCTGATAGCGCCGGCGTTAGCCGAACTCCCTCCATTCCAGGATGGACCCTACATGCTGGAGCGCGTGGAAAACATCAGAGCCCTGAAATACAAGCCGCGGCGACGTTGCGTCCTGCGTTACGATATCCTCGCTCGCGATCGGGCCACGGGCGAGCCAGTGCAACTGCATTGGGTGGGCAAAGTCTTTCGGGATGAACGCGGCCTGCGGTTCCATCGCCTGCACGAAGCCCTCATCCGACACGGCTTTGGCCCGGACGCACCCGATCGCATCCACATCCCGCAATCGCTGGGCTATGAGCCCCGAACGCGTATGCAGGTGCAATCCTTCGAACCGGGCCGCACCCTCATTCGTCTGGCCGACCATGAAGAGGATATCGGCGAGTATATAGCTTTGGCCGCACAGGGCATCGCCAAACTTCATCGAACTCTGGCCCCGGCGTATGAACTGCAACACGAGATGCGTAGGTGGACGATTCAGGATGAGTTGCACAACCTGGAGAAGAACATGGCTGAGCTCGCAATCCGCCGTCCGCACGATGCCGCACATCTGACCCGACTGTTCGAGATTCTGCGCTATCAGGCCGCGGACACGCCTCAGCCCCTGCGGCCCATGCCCGTGCATCGCGACTTCTATTACAGCCAGATACTCTTCCACGACGGCCATCTCACCATTATCGATCTCGATCTTTACGCTTGGGGCGATCCCGCCATCGATCTGGCCAATTTTACAGCGCATCTCACCATGCTGGGCCTGAATCCTCTCACCGGTGAACAGCGATTCACCCAGGAGATCGACCGTTTCCTGACCGTGTATGAGCAGGCAGCCCGGCCCGAAGCCGCGTTCTGGACCCGCTATCGTTTTTATGAGGCCGCATCCATCCTCCGCCTGCTGAATGTCGTCACCACCCGTCCTATGTGGCGCAATCACTACCATCCCCTGATGCGGCGGGCGGAATCGCTGCTTTCGGAAGTCGAAGTGTGATTGCATCCTCGCGAAAAGCTTCCATCGCCGCCCAGGTCGATGTCTCAAGGGACGACGTCAATAAGAAGCGAGCCGGAGTGCGCTATATCCCGCTGCTGGGTATCGACGCGCGCTATCTGCGTTATCTCAAGCCCTTCGCCGGTCTGATGTCTATCTCCATGCTATTGGTGTTCGTGTCCGCAGGCCTGGATATCCTTATTCCCTGGCCCCTGAAATTTATCGTGGACAACGTCATCGGCGGCCATCCCTATAAAACCGATCTCGCCCAGAGTTTTGCGGCGCGGATTGGTCCCGACCCACGACGTCTCGCCGCGATCTTCGGCATCATCCTGCTGGGATTGACCCTGATGCAGGGGCTCACCTCCTTCCTCATTCAGTACATCAACGGCGTCGTCCAGGAAAAATCCACCTTTCTCCTGCGTTCTGCGGTCTTCGAGCATGTGCAGCGCTTGCCCATGCAGTATTTCGATGATCATCGCCTGGGTGATGTGATCAAACGGGTCACCGACGACGCCAAACGCATCATGGGCGCGTTGGTCAGCAGCCTGGGCGATTTCATGGTGAACGCGGTCAAGTTCCTGGGTTTTGCGGTGATCATGCTCTTCATCAACTGGCGATTCTCCATCATCGTCCTCTCCTACGTGCCCCTGTTGCTTTTCCTCTACATTCTTTTCCGTCGAAACATCCGCGAAACCGCCCGCGAGGCCCGTCATCAGGAGGGCGAGATGAT
Organism: Anaerolineae bacterium; assembly: GCA_026992375.1. GTDB lineage: Bacteria > Chloroflexota > Anaerolineae > J102 > J102 > M2005. The sequence goes on along the minus strand of JALXAF010000341.1, from coordinate 2,228 downwards.
GAATCTCACGCTGGAGACCCTGGGCGCGATCCGCGAGGTCAAGGCGTTCGGACGAGAAGCGCATCAACGGCTGCTATTCGAAGAATACGGGAGACGACGCATTCGCTCGGGGCTGCAATCGGTGCGTTGGGAAGCCTCCTTTAGCCCGGTCATAGACTTCGTTCAGGCTGCCAGCACGGCCGCGGTGGTGTGGTATGGCGTATCGCAGATGCTGATGGGCAACTTCACCGTGGGCGAGCTCATCATCTTCATGTCCTACCTGAAGGATATGTATCGCCCTCTGCGGCGGTTTAGCAAGCTGGCCGCCTCGCTGCAGAAGGCGTCGGCCAGCGGCGACCGATTGGGGCAGGTATTGGATGCAGAGATGAGCATTGTGGATTCGTCCAACGCCCGGCCCTTGCGTCGCGCACGGGGCGAGGTGCGGTTCGAGCATGTATGGTTCGCCTACCCTCGGGCCGAGAATCGCGTGGTGCTCGAAGATATCAATCTTCGTGTGGAGCGGGGTCGGGTAGTGGCCCTGGTGGGCGCGACGGGAGCGGGGAAATCCACCTTCGCCAACTTGCTCATGCGCTTCTATGACCCCATCCGGGGGCGCATTTTGTTGGATGGTCTGGATCTGCGAGAGATACGGCTGGATGATCTGCGACGGCAGTTCGCCATCGTGCCCCAGGACCCCGTCCTCTTTGCCGCCAGCATCCGGGCCAATATCGCTTATAGTCGTCCCGAGGCCAGCGAAGACGCGATTCTGGCCGCAGCTCGCATCGCCAATGCAGATGATTTCATCCGCCGTCTGCCTCGGGGCTACGACACCATTGTGGGAGAACGGGGAGCCACCCTCTCGGGCGGGCAACGGCAGCGCATCGCCATCGCCCGCGCCATCCTGCGCGACGCGCCCATCCTCATCCTCGATGAACCCACCGCCGCTCTTGACACGCAATCCGAAAAGCTGGTCATGGACGCCATCAAACGGTTGAAGCAGGGCCGAACTACATTCATCATCGCCCATCGTCTCTCCACTGTCCGCGACGCCGATCTCATCATCGTGCTGGAACATGGCCGCATCATCGAACAGGGCCGGCATGAGGAGCTCATGGCGCGGGGAGGCGCATACGCCCGCTTCGTGCAACTGCAAATGGGCGCGGGCGACGATTTCATCACCCCACTCACCCTTCAGGCGAGGTTGAAACATGCAGTCTAATCAGCGATTTACTTTATTTGGTCTGGTCATTTTACTGATCTTACCCATGACAGTGACGGGGCTGGCCTTTTATTCCCTGTCCACCACGCCTCTGGCCGACCTGGCCGTGACGCCAGTTGCGAACATGGAACAAACGCAGGAGCCTCGCGACGTTTTGGCTGATGGGCCGCAGCAGACGACGCCTCTCGCCTGGGAACCCCGGGGCAGGCCTCGCGATAGCGCTTCGGGGTCGGGCGAACTGTCCATTATCCGCGAGGATGTGCCGACCCTGCCTGTCGTTGGCAACGCATTGGCAAGCGAAGGCCGACTGCCTGTCACACCCTCTCACGCCTCGCCTACTTCGTCGCCTCCATCAACGCCTGCACACGCCGCTCCCCCCGTCGATGTCACCGCCTTCCCCACCCTCTCCTCCACCCCTGCACCTAACGGGCATACAAACGTCCTTCCAGCAGATCTTCCCCTCGGAACAAAGCACGTTTACCTCGTAGGGCGCATAGATCTTCACGTTGTCCACGTACTCGCAGGTCTGCATCCTGTCCTCTATTACTTGCGCCAGGTACTTCAGGTGGAGCTTTCGAAGACCCACGTCCACGGTCTTGTACAATCCGTAGAAGGCAGTAAGCAGTGCGACGGCAAGGGCCGTTATGCCGGCCGCGGTAATGAGCGTATCGATCGTTACCTGGGCTCTCATGGCATCACGAGTTTAGAAGGTTCTCTATGACGTTGTTCAATTCTCCCTGAGCCTTTTCGTACTTGTTGGTCATTGCCTTGGCAGACTTCTGCATCTGGGTGAACACGTAAACTGCAAGGGCCGCCAAGACAGCTATAACGATAAGTAGCTCCGCCGAAACCTGTGACCTCATAAGAATATGTTTGGGGAACCTCTATTTAACGGAATTCTATTAACCCCTTCGTGGGCAACTATCCACGTGGACAGGGAGGAGATCTTCGAGCTCATCGTTTCCTGGATCACCCTCTCCGTGGCCTTTGCCTGGAACCTCAACCCGGTTACCTTCTTCTATTCCCTTCC
>JALXAF010000340.1 GCA_026992375.1 Anaerolineae bacterium | reverse complement strand
TCCCAAGCTCACTATCTGGTACAAGATGCCCTAGTACGCGAAGACCGAAATGATTGTATGGTTTGCTATGATAATGCGCCGCGCCGGATCGCACATCCGGCGCATTTTTTCTGCCCAACCCGCCGGATTGCATATCCGACTGGACGCAAGCGCAAGCAGCCAACTATCCAATGACTTGCGCCTCCTTGTAACCAGGACGCGCCCCTCTGCAATGATGGTTCTTCGATTTTCTGAGAATGGCGGGAAGTCTGTTTGAGAAGTGGCGAAATCGCTGTTGTGTGATATACTTTTATCGTGCAAGCGGAATGCCAACCGGTTGCACGCAAACGTCCCCCCTATCCTCTCCCCCAAATTGTCATTGTCAAGGATAGTCTATCATGGCGCGAATTGTTGCTGTTACAAATCAGAAGGGCGGCGTGGGCAAGACCACGACCGTGTTCAATGTCGGGGCTATCGCCGCGGATATGGGGCGCAAGACGTTGTTGGTGGACCTGGATCCGCAAGCGGCGTTGACTGCGTCATTAGGGCTGGACCCCCATCGATTGGAAAAGTCGGTTTATCACCTGTTGTTGGCCCGAGAACTCGATCCCGAAAGGGTGCTGGTCAAGGATGTACGCCCGAATCTCGATGTTCTTCCGGCCAATAAGACGTTGGTTCGCTCTGATGTGGAGCTTGCCCAGCAGATCGGGCGTGAATATCTCCTCCAGGAGTCGCTGTTTCCCATTCGGCACGAGTACGATCTGATCCTGGTCGACAACGCCCCGAATCTCGGCGTGCTCACCATCAATGCGCTGACCGCATCCACAGACGTGCTCATTCCCTTGGTGTGCGAATATCTGGCGCTGCGCGGCATGGGCATGTTGGTGGATATGATCCGCCAGGTGCGCGGCGAGACCAATCCATCCCTGAAAATCCTGGGCGTGCTCATCAGCATGTACGATCCCAAATCGCTACACAGCCGGGAGGTTTACGCCGAGGCGAAGCGCATCTTCGGCGACTACGTGTTCGAGCCGCCCATCCCCAAAAACGCCCGCTTTGCCGAGGCCGCCGCGGCCCAGCGCCCGCTCATTGAATACGATCCGGACAATCCCGCTGTTCCCATCTATCGCAGCGTCGTCGAACGGATATTGGCTGAAAACAAGGACGAAGAGCCTGTCGCTGAAAACGCTTGACGAAAACGCCCGGAGAATCCCTCCCCGGGCGTTTTGCTTTTAGCTGGCGGGGATAACGCGTTTCAGCCGGGGGTTGGGGGTGATGCCGGGGATGCGCCCGCGCTTGGCCACGGGGAGTCCGTTGATTTCCTTGATGTCGGCGGTGAAATCGATGGGCGGCGCTCCCGAGATGGCGCTGCCGATGCCGAAGCCATCCACCGGCGCGTTGGCTTCCTTGAAGATGCGGATGCGTTCGGGGTCGATGCCGCCGCTGACGAAGATTTTGACGTGATTGAAGCCTTCCAGGTCCAGCCGCGCCCGCACCTCCTTCACCAGCTCGGGCGTGACCCGGCCTCGCTCCGAGGGCGTATCCAGACGCACGCCCCACAGCTTGTCGCCCAGGGCCCGCGCCACCCGCAGGCTCTCTTCCGCCTCATCCTTGAGGGTGTCCACCAGCGCGATGCGTTTGACCGCAGGGTCGATGTGGCGATCGAAGGCCTCGACCGCACGCACGGTGTCGCCCAGGCTGAGGATGAGCGCATGGGGGATGGTGCCCGATGGCTGGACGCCCGCCAGACGCGCACCCGCGGGCGTGGCGCAGCCCGAACATCCCCCCACCATGGCCGCATACTCCATACGGGCGGAGACGTCAGGATGCACGTGTCGGGCTCCGAAGCTGAGCACGGGGATGGGGGCCGCCGCCTCGACGCAGGCCCGAGCCGCGGTGGCCCAGCCCGTCTCGTGGGCCAGAATGCCCAGATAAGCCGTCTCGTAGATGGCGAAGGACTGATACGGGCCGGTGATGCGCAGCACCACCTCCCGTGGCTCGATTTCCGACCCCTCGGGCAGAGCCCAGACCTCCGCATCGGGGGGCAGCGCCCGGTCCAGAAGGTTGAGCGCCTCGTTCATGCCCGCCAGCACGGCCTGTTTGCGGGTGAACACCTCCATGCTCACCCACGGATTGACTCCTTCGGCTTCCAGGATGCGCCGGGTGCGGAGAAAGTAAACATCGGCGTTGTCGCCCGTGAGCGTGGCCTCACTGGGGGCGAATCGTTCATCGGTGAATGGCGCGTCATGCATAGACATAGGTCGGTTCCTTTTCTTGAGAGCGGAGCCAGGTTTCATAGTCGGGAACCACGTTCACGCCCAGGATTTTCTCCATGTGCTTCAGCGCGAAGGCGTGGGCCTCGGGATCGAAGCTGGTAACTGCATTGGCGGGAATGACAACCGGGTAATCCCGATTGCGCAGGTCGGCGGTGGTGTACATGACGCAAATATCAGTGGCGACGCCCGTGACGATGATCTGGTCGGGCGCAATGCGCTCGAGAATGGATTCCAGGTCTGTATCGTAGAAGGCGCTGTATCGTCGTTTGTCGATAATGATAGCGTCTTTGGCGAAATCAGCCAACGCTGGATCGATCTCCGTTTCCCACGTGCCTTTCACGCAGTGGGGCGGCCACATCTCGAATTCCTTGTCGTCAGGATCGTGCATGTCGCGGGTGAAGATGAATTGCGCTCCTTTGCGTCCTTCTTCTTCCAGGATTTTGCGGATAGGGGCGATGATCCGTCGCACGGTTTCGCCCGCGTAGAGAGCGCCGTTGGGGTCGGTGAAGCCCCTTTCCATATCGATAACCATGACAACGGTTGACATGATTGGCCTCCTTTGGTTGAGATGTTTTTTTGCCGCCATTTCGAGGAGACAATGGCGGGAGTGGTTTCGGATTGTATGATGAAATGTGTTGTGTAAGATTTACACTAAGTTTTGTGTTTATTATACACAATGCGGGTGCGCTTGTAAAGTCTTGTAAGACGTTCCGTCTCCTTTTGCCAACTTGCCCGCGCTGTGCAAAAATAACGCTCTATCGCTTGTTCTCACCGTCCTCTCCTTCACGCTTATTCCATGAAATCCATGAACGCCAGCCAGCAAAACATCCAGGACTTCGCCCAAACCCTGCGCAAGTACAGCGCTGCCGAGATCAAAACCGATCTCGCCTCCCGCATCCTCTACAGCACCGATGCGTCCATCTACAAGATGACGCCCCTGGCCGTGGTCATCCCCAAACACTATGACGACGTTTTCGCCACCGTGGAGACCTGCATCGATTACGGCTTGCCCATACTTCCTCGGGGGGGCGGCTCCAGCCTGGCCGGGCAGACGGTGGGGGAGGCAGTGGTCATCGACTTCACGAAATATCTGGATCAGATCATTCGCGTGGATGGCCCGCAGCGCCGGGTGTTGGTGCAGCCGGGTCGCACCCTGGATATGCTCAACAAGGAGCTGTGGCGCTACGGCCTCATGGTGGGGCCTGATCCTGCCAGCAGCAATCGGGCCGTGGTGGGCGGCATCATCGGCAACAATAGCACCGGCTCTCACAGCATCGTCTACGGACGGCTGGTGGATCACGTGCACTCCCTGCGCGTGGTCATGGCCGATGGCAAGGATGTGCGCTTTGGCCCGGTCACATGGGATCGCATCGGGCAATTGGCCCAGGGCGAGGGCATCGAGGCCCGGCTCTACCGCGATCTTATTCCCCTTCTGCGCGATAACGCCGCGCTCATCGATGAGAAATTCCCCAAATACTGGCGCCGCGCCGGCGGCTACAATCTGGATTATCTGCGCAAACAACTGGATGCCGACGCTTTCAACTTTGCGCCCGTGCTGGTGGGCAGCGAGGGCACTTTGGGCGTGTTCTTGGAGGCGGAGATCAATCTCGTGCCCATCCCCCGCTACAAAGCCCTGGCCATCCTGCATTTCGACGCCCGAGAAGACGCATTTCGGGCCGTGCCTGGCCTGCTGGAACTGAAACCCTCCGCGGTGGAGCTCATCGATGACTATCTGCTACGGCTCACCCGATCCGCGCCCTATTGGGACCGACGCCTCACCTTCATCGAGGGCGATCCCATGGTGGTGTACATCGTCGAATTCTCTGCCGACGACCGCAAACAGATCGATGATCGTTTACAGGCGTTACGGCGACATTTGCAGCGCACCGGCTACAAGAATCCCGTGGTCACCATCACCGATCCCGCAGAGCAGGCCAACGTGTGGAATGTGCGCAAGGCGGGCCTGGGCCTGCTTCTTTCCATGAAGGGCGACGCCAAACCCCTGCCCGGCATCGAAGATGTGGCGGTGCCGCCGGAAAATCTGGCCGACTACATGGCGGAGCTGCGGGCCGAAATGAGCGAACGGGGCGTGACCGCGGCCATGTACGCCCACGCCTCGGCCGGCTGCATCCACGTGCGGCCCATCCTCAGTCAGAAGAAGATGGAGGATATCGAAACCCTCATCCATCTCACCACCGTGGCCGGACGGCTGGCCAAAAAATACAACGGCGTGCCCAGCAGCGAGCACGGCGACGGTCTGGCCCGGAGCTATCTCAACCCCGAATTTTTCGGGCCCGAGATCTACGATCTCCTCGTCCGCGTCAA
>JALXAF010000339.1 GCA_026992375.1 Anaerolineae bacterium | reverse complement strand
AGCAACCAGCGATCATTCTATTTTCATAGCAGGCTCTAGAACACTTCCAGTGTGCGGGCCACGTACGGGAATACGGTGACGTTGTAGCCTTGCCACAGATCTTCGGGGACGATAATGACGATGCGCCAGCGTTGATTGGTGTGATTGAAGACGACAACGCGGACGTGCGCGAGATGACCTGTTTTGAGATACGTTGTGCGAGCTTCCGACATCTGCCCTTCCTGGTCGGAGATGCGAATGCTGGTCGCCAGCGTCCACTCCTCCGGCTCCGCTAGGCCGCCGGGAATGATCGACGCTATTTCCGAAGACACCGACTTCCTGGCCTGCCTCATGCTCCAGCTCAAAGGCGCATGGGGCGAGCCATCCAGGCGGCTGATGGCGTAAATGCTGAGATCGCCGCTGGCTTCATGCTTACTGATGAGCGCCGTGCGATGCGGATGGGCGTACTCCTGCAGATCCCATCCGGGCGGGATGCAAAAACTCACTCCCCAGACAAACACCGCATCCTGAGCGCCATCGCACACGCTGGGCATGGTGGGAATGGGAGTTGGCGTGGGGGTGTGAGTGGGGACGGCGGGCTGCATCGTCGCCGAGCCCCCGGCAGAGGAGGTTGTGGCGGGCGCGGGCTGGACGTGAACACCCCCCTTCGTCGCGGTGGGAGCGGGCGTTTTCGAGCCTGATGACGCGGGAGAGGAGCCCGGCGTGGTCGTGGCGGGAACCAAAATCACAGATCCCACCACCAGGTCGTTGGGATTGGCGAGATGGTTGAGTTTTTGCAGCTCAGGCACAGATGTATTGAATTTGCGGGCGATGCTGGAAAGGGTATCGCCCTTTCGCACCTTGTATGTGGTGGTTCCTGCCTTGGAGACAGGCGTGGATTTGGCAGAGAGGTTCGTTGCAGGGACTTTGATCTCCTGTCCCACATAGAGGGTGGAAGGATCAGAGATGTTGTTTATGTGCTGCAACGTCTTGACATCGGTATGATAACGCCTGGCGATGCTGTAAAGCGTATCGCCCTTTTTAACCACGTAGGCTGCGTGTCGGAGCGCGGGCGTGGATGCCGGTCGAGAGGTTGGTCGGGCCGTGGCGACGCCGGTTGAAGACGCTGCATTGACGGAGACGGTGGGCGTGGCTGTGGCGTATGATGGATGCGTCGCGGTGGCATGAGGCGTGGCGGAAGCCAGTGCCCGCGTATTGGTCGTGCGCTTCTGCGCCGACATGGGGATTTTCTCAAAATACGATGCGATCTGATCGCGCCCGAACCAAAACGTCGCAACGACGACAATTGCAACAACCCAAAACCAGATGGAACGAAACATAGGAATGCCATGGGGGGATTTGAGTAGGGTGGGGGAAGAATGACATAAATCTCCCCAAGCTTATCACGGACGGGCGATCAGGTCAAACGCACGATTTCATCGCGATGCGGTTCATCTTTGGCGACAACGCTCCCGTGGGGCAAGTCGGATTTATTCAGCGGGGCGCGTCTCAAATAAGTCGGCGCTAGCCGGGCGACCTGGCCGAGTGATGAACATTGACAAAATAATCCGGTTATAGGTTCGGGGCGCTTCGCGCCCGCCGCCAGCGCCGGGGGATGAAGTCCCCCGGCTAGAAACAGCGCCCCTGCGGGGCTTAGCCGGATTTATCCAGCGCTGTTTTGTAGCCCGACCACGAAAACGCGACGATTTTGTCCCCAAAGCGGATACAGCCTCTGCCAGCTCTCGATCTTTTTGCTTTTTCGCTCATATCTGTGATATAGTATGCTTTACATCCCCTCATTTTGGGAATCGCAATCATGGCCAAAAAAAGAAAATCGAGCAAACAACGCAAGCAACGCAAACCAAACGTTCCCGTCTACACGGTTCCTTCTGAGGCCCAGGAGAAGGCAGTCAGCAGCGCGGCGAAACCTGTCGCCGTCGCCGCCCAGGCGCCCATCTCCAACCCTCTGGCCGCCAAAGACGCCACCACCGACAGCATCGACTGGGCCAAAGAATACCCGTTCTTCGCCCCGGACATGAAGAGGTTGGGCATCGTTGTCGCATTGATGGTGGTTTTGTTGCTGGCGATGAACCTGATTTTTATCTACGTGCTATAGACCCTTTTCCGCCGTCAGCATAGGGCCGTTCTCTTCATCGGGGCGGCCTTTCTTTTTGAGTAACTGCCGACGCATTCGACTTTAACCCTAAAAAGCGGTTCTTTTGGATTTCAGGGGATGAGATGCCGGGCGGATTGCGAATCCTCCCTGAGATCTCTCAGTACCCAGCCGGATTCGCAATCCGGCGGGTCTGCTAAAGCCAATGCCCCCTGAAATCCTGTTAAGCCTCAAAAAGCCACGAAGGGGAAAATAAAGAAAAACACTTCGTGGCTTCGTTTTCGTCGCGTCTTCGTGGTAAAAGAGGGCGATTGGGGCCAATTACCTTGTCTGTTAACAAAAAAAAGACCGCCTTACGACAGTCTTCGATAGTGGGCGAGGAGGGACTCGAACCCCCGACCTCACGGATGTGAACCGTGCGCTCTAACCAGCTGAGCTACTCACCCGCACAAGACACATTATGCCATAAATTCGGCGCAATTGCAAGAAACCGGAGCTTTGTCGCCCGGCAGAACGGTAGAACCCCATGCGAAAGTTCAACCGCGGATACGCATTCTTCTTCCTTCTTGTTCTCATCGCCGCTTATTTTGGCGTAAGATGGACGTATCAACGCGCCGAGCCTTACTTTTCGGCCCGGGCGGAAGAATTCGCCAGCTACACGTTGGACGACTGGCTGACCTTTTTCAAACTGGACGAAGCGCTGGGCGAACCAGACATCACGCCCGTCCCGGCGGATCAATATCCCTTCACCGTGACGCCGCCCCCTTCGCCTTCGCCCGCAGCCACGCCCTCGCCCGAGAGTTGACGATGGCGGGAAGAGGCGTATAATGAGAGAGGCTCAAGCGTCAGTTTTTGCATGGTTCATTCTCATTCAAAACGATCTTTACAATTTCCTCGTCAAACGTCATACGTCAAACGTCGAAAACAGGCGCTTAGCGCATTGAGATCGAGAAAAATGTCTCGATCTTCGTGACCAACCGCCGCCCGGCGATGAAGTCGCCGGGCTATGAAACGGCGCCGGATGAATCCGGCTAGCCCCGAAGGGGCGCTGTTCCTAGCCGGGGGACTTTATTCCCCGGCGAAAGAGGCAAACGTCTTGCCTCATGCTGCCCCAAAGAGCCTCATCTTCCGAGCGCAGTCTCGGAAGATGCCTAGCCTCTTCACTACGCTTTGACATTTGACGATTTACGTTTGACGTGTTTTGCCAGGCGTTGACCACATGAAATTGTAAAGGTGCAAGAAGGACGGTCTGAACCGTGCCTTAGTTTTCATCCCCCCCCACTGTTTGTGAGAAAGCATTATGATGATCGCCCGCGTGGTGGGCTCTGCCGTAGCCACCATCAAAGATGAAAAATTGCGAGGACTCAAACTATTGGTCGTGCAGGAGGCCACCCACCGCAATGAATTGGTGGGAAAACCATTCGTCGCCATCGATTCTGTGGGCGCGGGCGTTGGAGAATTGGTGATTCTGGCCCAGGGCAGCTCCGCCCGTCAGACCGACATCACCAAAAACCGCCCGGTGGATGCTGTGATTATGGGGATTCTGGACGAACTGGAAGTGGACGGGGAAATCACCTTCAAAAAGAGCTGAGGGGAGCCGATTTTGGCGTACGACATCCAGAAGATCGCCGTCATCTCCGATATCCACGGCAATCTGACGGCGCTGGAAAGGGTTTTGGAGGATTGCCGCGCCCGCGGCGTCTCGGCCATCTACAATCTGGGCGATCTCGCGGGCAAAGGCCCGGACGGGCCAGAGGTGATCGATCTTTGCCGTCAGGTTTGCGATGTCAACATCTTTGGCAATTGGGATGATCTGATGCTGCGGGAGGAAACCCAGAGCCAGTCGGTGCAATGGCATCGGCAACGCATCGGGCCTGGACGCATCGAATGGCTGCGCAGCCTGCCTTTTTCCGCTGATATCCTCCTCAGCGGACGCCGAATCAGGCTCTTTCACGCTTCGGCCCAGGGCGTTTGGCATCGGGTCTATCCAGAATCCTCCCACGAAACAAAGCTGGCCATGTTCCAAAACACAGCGCTCACGGGGTTGGAGCAACCAGAGCCCGACATCGTCGGTTATGGCGACATCCACCACGCTTTTATCATGCCTTTTTTCATCCCCAAGAATAAAACCCTGTTCAACGCGGGCAGCGTGGGCAATCCCCTGGATGAGCCTCGCGCCACTTACGTCATCCTCTCCGGCGTGTGCAACAGCGAGGATCGGGAGCAGCCTTTTGGCATGGAGCTCATCCGCCTGCCCTATGACATCGATGGCGTGATAGCCCGCGCCCGGGCGCGGGGCGTCCCCCACGCCGACGAACTGGCAATCGAACTGCGGGAATCCATTTACCGCGGGATGCAGAAAAAATGAACCGAACGACAACGCTCTTTCTTCTCACGCTTGTAATCGCCATCCTCAGCGGGTGCAGTCACGCATCCACGCCCTCACCCACGCCCGAAATCGCAGTCCGGGCCACGTGGACGCCCACCCCCACGCCACTG
>JALXAF010000338.1 GCA_026992375.1 Anaerolineae bacterium | reverse complement strand
AGGGGTTCGCCCGCGCCGCCCGGCTCTTTGGTGCGATCCAGGGTGGCGACCTTCTTGACGGTGGCGGGCAGCGCCTGCATCAGGTGCTTGGTGGAGAAGGGGCGATAAAGCCGCACTTTGATCAGGCCCACCTTTTCGCCCTGGGCGACCAGGTAATTGACCGCTTCCTCGGCGGCCTCTGCACCCGAGCCCATCATCAGAATGACGCGTTCCGCATCGGGAGCGCCCACATACTGGAAGAGCTCATACTGGCGGCCGGTGAGCCTGGCGAACTCGTCCATGGTCTCCTGGACGATGTCGGGCGCGGCCAGATAGTAGGGATTCACCGTCTCTCGGGCCTGGAAGAAGACGTCCGGGTTCTGGGCGGTGCCGCGGATGAAGGGCTTCTCGGGGTTTAGCGCCCGGCTGCGATGCGCCCGAATCAATTCGGGATCGATCATCGCCTTCATCACGTCATCGCTGAGCTTCTCCACCTTGTTGATCTCGTGGGAGGTGCGGAAGCCGTCCATGATGTGCAGGAAGGGCACCCGGGCCTTCAGGGTGGAAGCCTGGGCGATGAGCGCGAAGTCCATCACCTCTTGCACCGAGTTGGCGAAGAGCATGGCGAATCCGGTGCTGCGGGTGGCCATGACGTCACTGTGATCGCCGAAGATGGAAAGGGCCTGAGCTGCAACGGAACGGGCGGCGATGTGGAACACCGTGCTGGTGAGCTCGCCCGCGATCTTGTACATGTTGGGAATCATCAGCAGCAGGCCCTGGCTGGCGGTGAAAGTGGTGGTCAGCGAGCCGGTTTGCAGCGCACCGTGCACAGCGCCCGAAGCGCCGCCTTCTGACTGCATTTCCATGATGACGGGAATGGTGCCCCAGATATTGGGCTTGTGCTCCGCGCTCCACTGGTCCGCCCATTCGCCCATGGGAGAAGATGGTGTGATGGGGTAGATGGCAATGACCTCGTTGGTCTTGTGGGCTACATACGCTGCAGCCTCATTGCCATCGATGGTGGCAATTTGTCCAGACATGATACACTTCCTTGTGAATAAAGGTTGGATTTTGATATTTTGTTTGAAACCAACGCGTCTTGTGAAAGACCCGAGGATAGTTGATGGGTAATGATCAAAGATTAAAAAGATTAATGATTAAAGCGGCTTTTAGCGCGAGGTTTTTGACCTTTAATCATTGTTCATTAATCATTAACCTTCAATAGCCTAACTCTTGCAACTGTTTTTCGGTCATGCCGAAATGATGCCCGATCTCGTGCAGGACGGTTTTTTGCACCTGCTTGCGGATGGCCTCGGGCGTGCGATGATGATAGACCATGGGGTACATGAAGATTGTGATGCAATCGGGGGGCACCATGCCGTAGTAAGAAGTGCGCTGAGTCAGGGGAACGCCCTGGTAGAGCCCGTAAAGCGACTGATGCGGCCCCAATCCGACCGACCGCCTCTGAGCCTCGGTCGGATACTCCGCCACAGTCACCGCCACGTTCGACATCATCTCTTTGATCTCGTCCGGCAGCGTCTCCAAAGCCTGAGCGACGTATGTTTGAAAAGCTTCGAAGGTGATGTCTGTTTGCATAAAAATGGCGAGAAGTGACGAATTTCACCCCGATTATATCACAAAAAAAACGCCCACGTCATATAACGCGGGCGTTTCATCAGGTTTTGCAATCAAAGTGAGGCTTAGGCCCTGTGGATCTTGGCCAGGATGTCGCTGGCGTCCATGATCAAATGCTCTTCGCCGTCGATCTTGATCTCGGTGCCAGTGTACTTGGGATACAGCACGATGTCACCGATCTCCAGAGGCACATCGTCCTCGTCGATCTCAGGCCCCAGAGCCACGACTTCGCCTTCCTGAGGCTTTTCTTTGGCGGTTTCGGGCAGATAAATGCCGCTCTCGGTCTGAGAAGCCTGCTTGAGGATCTTGATCAATACGCGTTCGCCAAGAGGTTCAATTTTCATGATCATCACTCCGTTGTGTTTTGAGAATTATGGTGAAATGTTGAATAGACATATCAGAGAAACAGTCCACACAGCAAAATGCTGGCGGAACTGAGGGGGGTGCTAGCCACGAATATCGAGTAGTTTGTCGATTTTGGGCTTATCGAAACCAACGATGACGTCTTTGCCGATCTTGATAACGGGCACGCCCATCTGGCCGCTCATCTTCTGCATGTCGCGGGCGGCCGCCGGGTCCTTCGAGACGTCGATCTGCTTGAATTTGATGTTATGGGCGCGGAAGTACTTCATCGCCCGCTTACACCAACTGCAGGTGGGCGTCGTAAAAATCAGGACTTTCGGTTGTTTTTTCTTTTTCTTTTCTGCGGGTTTCTTCTCTTTGACGGGGATGGTTTGAACGGTCATAACGATCACCTTTCTCGTGTGCCAGGATGATTACAAAACAAACCAGCGGCGTAAAGTCGCTGGCGATTTATTAGATGCGATCGCAATGTGGGAACGTTACATGCGAATGCCTTTCAGAGCTATGATTTCTACAAGCCCTGTTGTAGAATTTATTCACCATGATTTGATGGCTCTAACAAAGAATTATGGCATATTTTTCATCAATTGGCAAGGAAAAACAGTTATATGAACATCATCGATCTAAAACCGACCCTCCAATTCGTCTGGCTCGAGGTTTCTGATTTGGCGACCTCCCGACATTTTTATGGCGAAACGCTGGGATTCTCAGTGCAGGAAAGCGATGACGCATTCATCACAGTGGACTTGAACGATGCGTTCCTCTATCTCGCTCCCGGCAAGCCAACGCCGGGAAACATGTACCTTGCCATTGCCGTGGAAGATATCGCTCTGCTTTACCAACATCTGCTGGAGCAAGGGAACGACGTCGCGTCTCCGACAGACGAGGGCTGGGCCCGATACATTGAGCTCACCGATCCGGACGGCTACCGCCTTCTCCTCCTGACTCCGGAGGAGCGTGAATCGTCCCGTTAGCCGGGCGAGCGCTGGCTGTTTGCAGTTCGCGGGTGAATACCGACTATCCATCGGGTCTGTTGTCCCAAATACCGATTTTATGATAAGCTGATAGACGAGGTCTTGTAACTATTGGCAAATTGACAATATCGGAGTAATTTTCTCATGACCAAACGTAAAGCTCCCGACATCGTGGTCGGACGATTGCCGCTGTATCTGCGGATGCTGAATCAACTTGTGGCGGAGGGACGCAGCACAACGAATTCGCAGGAATTAGGCGATCGGCTGGGAATTAGCGCAGCACAGATTCGCAAGGATCTGTCTTATTTCGGAGGCTTTGGCAAATATGGAGCCGGATATGACGTCATGTATCTCCGGGATCAACTGCGGCGCATTCTTCATCTCGAACAGACCTGGCCCGTGGTGCTGGTGGGAGCGGGCGATTTGGGGCACGCGCTGGCGAATTATCGCGGCTTCACGACCAGCGGCTTCGATATCGCGGCCATCTTCGATAACGACGCGACCAAAGTGGGCGCAACCATCGGACAGCACGAAGTGCAGGATGTGGCGAGGCTGGAGAAAGTCATCCAGGAACAGGATGTGAAGATCGCGATCCTGGCCGTGCCCGCACACGCAGCTCAGACCGTGGCCGATCGGCTGGTGGCTGCGGGCGTGCGCGGCATTCTCTGCTACGCTCCGGTCATCCTCAAGGTCCCGCCCGAGGTCAAGGTGCAATACATCGATCCTGTGGCCCGCTTGCAGCACATGGCCTATTACGTGGGCAACGGCGGCGACGCCGCGTGATTGGGGCTGACGCGCTTTTGTGGTAGGATGGCGGCATGAAATGTCTGGTAACCGGCTGTGCGGGCTTTGTGGGTTCGCACCTGAGCGAAGCGCTGCTGGCCCGAGGCGATGACGTTCTCGGCATCGATAGCTTCGTCCCTTTTTACGATCTGGCGCTCAAACGGCAGAATCTGGCCGGGTTGCTGACGCATCCCCGCTTCCGGTTCGCGGAGATCGATCTGGCCCGGGACGATCTGCATCCATTGCTGGGGGATGTGGATGTGGTTTTTCACATCGCCGGACAACCGGGCGTGCGCGATAGTTGGGGCGAGAAGTTCGCGGGCTACACCCGCAACAACATTTTGGCCACCGAGCGGCTGCTGCACGCCAGCGCAGACGCCGGACTGAAGCGTTTTGTCTTCGCGGGCTCCTCCTCGGTCTATGGCGATTCGCCCGCTATGCCCTGGCATGAGGATGTCTGTCCGCAGCCCCGCAGCCCCTACGCCATCACCAAGCTGGCGGCCGAGCATCTGTGCCGCAGCTATCATCTGGATTTCGGCGTTCCCACCGTGGTGGTGCGCTTTTTCACCGTGTATGGCCCGCGGCAACGCCCGGATATGGCTTTCCACAAATTTCTGAAAGCTGCACTGCGCGAGGAACCCATCCCGCTCTATGGCAACGGCCAGCAAACCCGGGATTTCACCTATGTCTCCGACATCGTGGCGGGAACCCTGGCCGCGGCCGAGGCCCCGGACGCGGTGGGCGGCGTCTTCAACCTGGGCGGCGGCAGCCGCATTATCTTGCTGGATTTATTGGAGATGTTGACGGACGTGGTGGGCAAACCGGTGACCATCCAGCGGCTGGGGCGGCAGGCGGGCGATGTGCGGCACACCTGGGCCGACATCACCCGCTCGCAGCAAGTTCTGGATTATCGCCCGCAGATATCGCTGGAAGAGGGGCTGCGGGCGGAATACGCCTGGATCAAAAAGCTCTACGGATGACGCGCTCGGTTAGCGCTTCATTCGCAAAAAATTCCTCAGCAACGTCTTGCCGCCCTCGGTCAAAATGCTTTCGGGATGAAACTGAACGCCGTAGGTGGGCGCGGTCTTGTGGCGCATGGCCATCACCTCGCCTTCGGCGGTGAAGGCGGTGAGCACGAAATCGGGCGGTAGCGGCTCATAGACGATGAGCGAATGGTAGCGGGTTGCCTGGAAAGGCGTGGGGATATTGGCGAAGAGATCATCGCCCGTGTGATAAACGGGACTGACCTTGCCGTGCATCAACCGCGGCGCCGGACCGACCTCGCCCTCGAAAACGCTGCCCATGCACTGATGCCCGAGACATACGCCCAGGATGGGAATTTGATCATGGAAACCGCGGATGACGTCGTTGGAGACGCCCGCGTCATCGGGCGTTCCGGGGCCGGGCGAGATGAGGATGTGGCTGGGGCGCAGTGCGCGCAATTCCTCAACGGTGATGGCGTCATTGCGCCACACCCGCACATCCGCGCCCAATTCACCCAGATATTGCACCAGGTTGTAAGTGAAAGAATCGTAGTTATCGATCACTGCAATCATATTCCGAAAAACCTCTCACAAATTACACGGATAAGAAAAAACGCGGATGATGGTTAAAGGATGGTGAAGAGTTGGAGCTGACGATAACTGAAATTAACCAAAACGCCAATGGGAAGAGCCAAGTTTTGCAATGCCCGACGCAATCTCGCCAGCTCATAGGAGGAAGGACTATTGGACAGAGCGATCGTGTGTAACAAAATTTGTTCATCCAAGATGAAGAATGGCGTTCTCTGATAGGCAATCACCGTATCCTTCCAAATGGCTGGAGCCTCGATATTGTTCCGAAAATGCAATCCTCGACGCGACAACTCGACTTTCATCAATTCACGATAGATTACGTCAGAGTAACCCAACCCGAATTGTTGGCCAATGGATTCGGCTGTCTGACGAATGGTTTGGATCGCGGATTTGACCGTTGTGGACAGATAACCGGGCAGATCAAAGCTATTGTCATTGACGATGAAAGGTCGGGGCTGCCAGATGACGCGTTTGATGCGGACCTTATCCGGGGCGAAATCGATCAACAATCCTAATCGTTTTTGAAAGAACTTGAGGTAATGGATGATCTGGGCAAAATGTTCACCAGTGAAACCACGACCGTTGGACAACACCTTGAGTTCAAGGATAATTTTGTCCCAGACGATAAGATCGGGTTCAAATAGATGAATATCGGTCTGGTGATGGCGAAGCATACGACGTGGCTTAGAAAGTGCAGGAACATTTTCGTCTTTCAAGGCCCGATACAATGCTTGATGATATATCTGCTCCAGCCAACCAGGCCCCAACTCATTCCGAACCTGAAAGATGATCCGACGAAGGCGATACGTTTCTTCTTCGTACAGCAATGGCATTTCTTCTTTCCATCCGTGTTTTTTCTTATCCGTGTTTTACTGAGCAGTCTGTTGCTTGGCCAGACGCTTGCGGCGGCGCTCCGCCCGGCGGCTGATGCGATTCCACACGCCCGTCAGGCCCATGGCCTTCTTGGCGGCCATGATGGTCTCTCGGGCCACTTCCCGGGTGCGCAGTGTTCCTTGGAAGATAACCTCGTCCACGAAACCCGCGTCCGCCTCGATGGCCGCCCGACGTTCGCGGATGGGATCGAGGAACTGGTTGATGGCGATGGTGAGTTTCTCCTTGACCTCGACATCGCCTACGTTGCCGGTGCGATAGCGGGCCTTCAGGTCTTCCACCTCAGCTTTGTTGGGATTGAAGACGTCGTGGTAGATGAACACGGGATTGCCCTCCACCCGGCCCGGAATATCCGCGCGGATGCGGTTGGGATCGGTGTACATGCTGAAGACCTTTTTGCGCACGGTCCTGGCGTCATCGCTGAGCAGAATGGCGTTGTTCAAGCTTTTGCTCATCTTGGCCTGACCATCGGTGCCCACCAGTGTGCCGGTTTCGGGCACCATCGCTTCAGGAATGGGGAAAACATCGCCATACATGCGATTGAAGCGGCGGGCGATTTCGCGCGTGATCTCCACATGCGCCAGATTATCCTTGCCCACCGGCACCAGGTTCGCCCGGGGCAGCAGGATGTCCGCTGCCTGCAATACGGGGTAGCCCAACAAGCCGTAGGGCATCTCCTCCTTGTGCGCGGCCCGGGCCATATCCTTGAGGCTGGGCAAACGCTCCAGCCGGGGCACGGTCACCAGATTTTGGAACAGGGTGTTCAGCTCATAGGTCTCGTGCACCGCCGATTGCAGATAGATGGTGACCAGATTCGGATCGACGCCGCAGGCCAGATAATCGATGACCATCTGCCGGGCGTTCTCGTCGATTTTTTCGATATCCTGCTTGCTGTTCTTCGTGGTCAGCATGTGTAGATCAGCGATGAGCAGGAAGGTCTCATAGTCGTGCTGCAGCGCCACCCGGGCCTTGATAGACCCGATGTAATGGCCCAGATGCAAGCGGCCCGTAGGTCTGTCGCCTGTGAGAATGCGTTTTTGTGTCGTCATCATTTATCTCCTGTTTTTTGATTTTGTTTAGTGAAACACGGATGGAGGGATGCTGGAGCGCTTATTTTCAAAGCAAGCCCTTTTCGGCCCGTTCGACGGCGACGGCCAGGGCCCGGGCCTTGTTGTGCGTCTCGTTGTACTCGTAGGTTGGATCGCTATCGGCCACGATGCCCGCACCAGCCTGCACATGACACACATCATCTTGCATGACGATGGTGCGGATGGTGATGCAGGTGTCCATGGCGCCATCATAGCCGATGTAGCCCACCGCGCCCGCGTAGGGCCCGCGGCGCACGCCCTCCAGCTCTTCGATGATCTCCATGGCCCGCACCTTGGGCGCACCGCTGACCGTGCCCGCCGGGAATGTGGCCCGCAGCAGATCAAACGCGTCCAGACCCGCGTTCAACTCGCCCACCACATCGCTGACGATGTGCATGACATGGCTGTAACGCTCCACAGCCATCATAACCGGGGTTTTGACCGTGCCATAGCGGCACACGCGGCCCAGATCGTTGCGGGCCAGATCCACCAGCATGATGTGCTCGGCGCGTTCCTTGGGGTCGGCGAGCAACTCCTCGGCCAGACGCGCGTCCTCTTCGGGCGTCGCGCCTCGCCAACGGGTGCCGGCGATGGGGCGAACCTGGGCCACGCCGCCCTCCAGCCTGACGTGCATTTCGGGACTGGCCCCAATGAGCCGCAGATCGCCCGGTAAATCCAGAAAAAACATGTAGGGACTGGGGTTGGTCATGCGCAAGGCGCGATAGATGGCAAAAGGATCGGCCTGGGTGCGTTTGCTCAGGCGCTGGCTGAGCACCACCTGAAAGATGTCGCCTGCAACGATGTACTCTTTGGCGCGTCGCACCATCGCCTCATAGACTTCCTGACTTTTGTTCGATTCCCAGCGGTCGTCGTTGCGAACATCGGGCAGGGCTGGAGGATCGAGAGGTTGGGCAAGTTGGGCCACGATATGCTCGATGCGCGCCACCGCGTCCGCGTAGGCGGCGGTGATGTCGCCATCCAGCCGGGCGTTGGCCAAAACGATGAGCCGATGTTTGACATGATCGAAGATGACCAGGTTGTCGGCCAGGAGGAAGACTGCGTCGGGCAAATCGAGATCATCCTCTGCGGTGGCGGGCAGGCGCTCGAAATGCCGAACGACGTCATAGCCCCAGTAGCCCACCACACCGCCCGTAAAAGCGGGCAGATCGGGCAAGGGGATGGGGCGACGCTGATGCAGGCGTTCAGAAAGAACAGTGAGTGGATCATCACGCTGGATTTGCTCCAGCACGGCGCCGCCCGCGCCGCCCACGGTCACCTGATTGCCGCGCAGGGTCAGGCTTATGGGCGGGTCCACGCCGATGAAGGAATAGCGCCCGAACTGTTCTCCCTTCTCGACGGATTCCAGCAGGAAGGAGGATTTGCCAGGCTGGCGCAGCTTGAGATAAACCGAAACGGGCGTTTCCAAATCGGCGGGAAGGACGCGCGTGACGGGGATGAGGTTGCCTCTGGGGGCCAGTTTACGGACGTCGTCCAATGATGGTGAATACATGGCGATTGATGAAATGTGTGTGATGCGGCGAAAACAAAAATCCCCCACGCCAATGACGGCGCGAGGGACGAATGGGGTATATTCGCGGTGCCACCCTCGTTAGACTGGCGAAGTGCAACAAAAAACCATCGTGAGATCGATGGTTCGCTGCTGCCAGTCTCACTCTGCGGGTACGGCCTCGGGCAAACGCACTGAAAAACAGGCTTAAGCCCGTTTGGAAGTACGTTTTTCCACTAGCGATACCCAGCGCCCTGATAACGGTGGCGTCTCCGGATCAGCCTAGTGACCCTTCTCGGGCGTTCGGTGATCAGCTCCCCGGTCCATTCCGCATCTGCGCTGATGGCGACTTCGCAGCAATCGCCGCCTCTCTGAATCCCGCTCCGATGCGTACTCTTCCGGTTCGCAGCCTTTGGGGCTTGTTGTATTGTGTTGGTTAGGATAGCAGATGCCGGGGAATCTGTCAAGGGCGGCGTTCGGCGAAGAGCTACATCAGATCGTTGCCTGGGTTGATGGCCCGCGGGGTGATTTGTTACAATAGCCGCATGGAAACGCAACGCCTGTTCATCGCCATCAATCTGCCCGACGACCTGCACAAGGCGCTGGAATCGACCCAGCGACATTTGCAGCGCAAGTTGGCCGCTTATCCCTTGCGCTGGACTAGGCCCGAAGACATTCACCTCACCCTCAAGTTCTTGGGCGACACCGAGCCGGTCCGTATTCCAGACATTGCAGATGCGTTGGCGCGGGTCGCAGGCAAACACGCTCCCTTTGAGCTGCCTGTGGGCGGGCTGGGCATGTTTCCTAACCTCCGGCGGCCCAATGTGCTGTGGGTGGGCGTGAAGGATGAGGCGCATCGGCTGCGGCATCTGGCGGCCGATGTAGACAAAGCCATGTCCAGACTGGGCTGGCGGCGAGAAAAGCGGCGATTCAGCGGGCATCTCACCCTGGCCCGGGTGAAAAAGCAGGCGGGGAACAGGGAGCGCCGGGCGTTGGGCGAGGTGATCGCGGCCCTGCACGGCTACGAACGTCTGGGCGCGCTGCCGGTGCAGCGCATTTACGTCATGCGCAGCCAGCTTCGGCCCGATGGGGCTGTATACAGCGAGATCAGGGGCATCGACATCGTGGGGTCGGCCTGAAAGGTTAAAAGTCAGGGAGGCTTTTGGGAAAAGAGCAAAATTTTTATTGACATCCAAAACGTTTTGGGTTATAATGGGTGTGGATCCAAAACGTTTTGGCTTTTTCGCACGCTACACACTAGGAGGCGACGACTCATGCCCGTCACCATCAAGGACATCGCCAAACGCACAGGCAAGTCCATCACCACGGTGTCGCGCGCGCTGCATGGGTATAACGATGTGAGCCCAGAGACGCGGGAATTGATCGTTCGGGTGGCGAACGAGATGGGGTACACGCCCAATTTGCTTGCGCAACGCCTGCAAAAGCAGCGCACCGACACCATTGGCTTCATCCTGCCCACCTTTGGCCCGCGCTTCTCCGATCCTTTCTTTAGCGAATTTCTGGCGGGCATCGGCAGCAGCGCCACCAAATACGGTTTCGACATTTTAGTCTCGACCCAGCCGCCGGGAGAAAAGGAGCTGGAGGCGTATCGCAAGAAGGTGACAGGGCGGCAGGTGGATGGCTTTGTGCTGGTGCGCACGCGATGCCATGATCCGCGCATTCAGTATTTGAGGGAAACGCGAACGCCATTTGTCGCCTTTGGGCGCACCGAGGGAGAAATCGACTATCCCTACGTCGATGAGGATGGCGCCTCTGGCATGCGGCTGGTCGTGGAGCATTTGGTGCGATTGGGACATCAGCGCATTGCCTACATTTCACCGCCGCTGATATTCACTTTCGCCCGAGATCGCCTGCGGGGCGTGCAGGAGACCCTGTCTGACGCGGGCCTGACTTTGCCAGATATGTATTTGGTCTATGGCGATCTCACTCAGCGCAGCGGCAAGGTTCAGGCGCAAGCATTGCTGGATCTATTCGAACCGCCTACCGCTATCATTGCAGGCAACGACCTAATGGCCTTTGGAGTCATGAGCGCCATTCAGGAGCGGGGATGGAAGGTGGGGAAGGATATCGCTGTGGCGGGCTTCGATGACATCCCCATGTCCGAGGCCACGCATCCGCCTTTGACCACAGTACACCAACCCATCTATCAAATCGGCAGCCTGGTGACAGAAATCCTGATCAAAATCATCCTGGGAGAAACGCCAGAACAAACCCAATACCTGATGAAACCGCGACTGATCATCCGTCAATCTTGTGGAGCGCAATCAGATCATTAATCACATGGATGACAATCAAAGGAGGCGCCATTGAAAAAACAGAAAAGTTGCAAAACATCTTTCTAAAATAGACGTTTCCCAACTCTTTCTCACTCACTCACTCAGGAGCATTATCATGAAGAGATTGCTATTGCTGATTAGCATTATCGCCTTATTGGCTATTGCCGTGACGGCCTGCTCGCAAGCGACGCCCACCCCCCAAGTCATCGAGAAGGTCGTCGAAAAGACCGTTGTGGTCGAGAAGACCGTGGAAGTTCCGGTCGAGAAGACGGTCGTCGTCAAGGAGACGGTGGTCGTCAAAGAGACGGTGGCCCCCACAGAAAAGACCGTTGTCGAGTTTTGGACCACAGACAACGAGGAAAAACGCGTCGATGTGTATGAAGCCGTCGCCAAGAAGTACATGGACGAACACCCCGATGTCGAAATCCGCATCGTTCCTATCGAGGAAGGCGGCATTTCCCAGCGCATCGCCACCGCCCGGGCCGCCAATCGCCTGCCCGATATCGTGCGTATGGGCGTAGAGCGCGTCTCCGCCTTCGCTGCTGACGGCATTCTCGATGAAGATGCGTCCAGTGCCGTCATCGACAGCATTGGCAAAGATGACTTTCGGGCCGGGCCGCTGGAAATGGTGAGCGATCCTTCTACGGGCAAATACGCGGCGGTGCCTTATGATGGTTGGATTCAGGCCATTTGGTATCGCACTGACATGTTCGAACAAGCCGGGGTGCCCGCTCCAACCAGTTGGGATATTCTGGACCAGGCATGCGATAAACTGCCAGGCACAGGAAATCTGCTCTATGCATTGACGCTTCCCACAGACCCTGGGCAAAACTATCCCCATCAGGTCTTCGAACAATTCGCCATCTCCAACAATGTGTGGCCATTTGACGATGATGGCAACGTAACCATGAATACGCCCGAGATGGTGGAAACTCTGAAATTCTACACCAGCCTGCAGCGTTGTGCGCCTCCTGGCCCGCAGTACTGGCGCGGTGCTCGCGAGACCTACGAACTGGATCAGTCCGGTATGTTGTTCTATTCCACCTACATCATGGATGACCTAGTGGAAGGTTCGGGTAAGGAAGGTGGCGGCAAAATTCAGATCGCCGTGCCAGATCTGGCCAAGAAGACTGGCTTCGCTCCCAAACTGGAAGGTCCCAGCGGCGCATCCGCCACCTACGGCCAGCTGGTGACGCTGGGCATCATGCAGGGCGCCGATCCCGTGGCTCAGGATGTGGTCAAATTCTTCCTCACAGGCGACAACTACAAGGATATCTTGGCGCTGGCGCCTTTTGGCAAAGTGCCCGTGCTCAAGAGCGCTGTGGGTGAGTGGAAAGATCTGAGCCCATTCTTCAAGGACTATGATCCCGCCACCCTGGAGCAGATTGCCAACGGCTATGACACCATGCAGCGCTGGTTGTTCAAACCTGGCTACGACGCCACCGAACGGGCTGCTATTGGTGACATTGAAGGACGTTTGCTCATCCCGCAAGCCATCTCCAACATCGCATTGGATGGCAGCATGACGCCAGAGTCTGCGGCTGAATGGCTGCAACAACAGGTCGAGCAACTTTACGAAGATCGCAAGAACCAATAACGCACGATCTACAATAGGGGCCAATTCCATGAGGGGTTGGCCCCCTATTTTGTAATCTGGCGACCACATATTTTACAGGAGGGGAGCCATGACCTCTTTGCCGGAGGCTACCAAAAAATATCAGAAGAAACGCTGGGCCTCCTTGCAAGCTCAGGAGGCCCGGCTGGCCTGGAAACTGCTTCTTCCCACAGCGATCATTGTTTTTGGTTTAGTCATATTTCCTGCCATCTTCAGTATTTGGATCAGTTTCCATAAAGTCAACCTCAGCAATCTAAATGACGTCTTCCATGCGCCTTATGTGGGATTGGATAATTATCATCGCGTCATCACAGACTATGCGTTCAAATGGACGAGCTGGAAGAATATGGGGGCGTACATCACCAGCATCGTCTACTCCTTTGTCAGCACCATTGTCACAATCATTGTCGGGCTCATCGCCGCGTTGCTCCTGAATCGTCCTTTTCGCGCTCGCGGCGTTAGTCGCGCCGTGTTTCTCTTCCCTTATGTGGCGCCTATTGTCAGCGTGGCGTTTGTCTGGCGCTGGCTGCTGGATCCGCGTCCCTCTGGCGTGGCCAACGATATTCTGATGCGATTGAATCTCATCAGCCGCCCCCTGGGATTCCTTTCGACGCCCGGTCTGGCTCTGATCCTGGTCATCGTTTTTACAGGATGGCGCTACTTCCCCTTTGCCATGTTGATGATTTTGGCCCGACTGCAAGCCATCGATCGCACGCTTTATGAAGCTGCGGATGTGGATGGCGCCAACACGTGGGCCAAATTCATAAATATCACCATCCCGGAGCTACGTTATGTGCTGGGAGCGCTCTTCCTGTTGCGCTTAATCTGGACGTTTAACAAATTCGATGACATCTACCTCTTAACAGGCGGCGGTTTTGGCACCAATGTCCTGCCGGTGCTCACGTATCAATTTAGTTTCCGGCTCTTCAACTTCGGCGTGGGCGCAGCGGCTGCGATGATTTTATTGCTGACGCTCATTATTTTCCTCGTGTTCTACGTGGGCCTCTTCATGCGAAGCACCGAGGAGGCGTAGGGAGGCTATCATGACAACAAAAAGCTATGACCATCGGCCCAAGAATTTCATCGAGCATCTGGCGTCCCGCATGAGTTGGGGGAAGTTCATCTTTGCCATGACGCTTTTCTTCTTTTTGGCAATGGTGCTGTTTCCTTTCTATTGGATGGTGGCTTCCTCTTTCAAAACCTATGCCGAAATCGGCGGGCGTCATCCTGTTTACATCCCTAGCGCACTGCGTTGGGATGCGTATAAGGAACTCTTCGGTTATTGGAACTTTCAGCGCAACATCCTCAACAGTTTTTTGGTGGCGATTCCCACATCGATCATTGCAGTGATTTTGTCCACTATGGGGGCTTACGCGTCCGCCCGATTGAAATTCCGCGGGAAGGACGCCATGCTCAATAGCATCCTCATCATCTATCTGTTTCCAGGCATCCTTCTCATCATTCCATTGTTTGCCATGTTGGCGAAAATCGGCGGACTGATTGGCTTTAACGTGCAGGATAATCTCGGCATACTGGTCTTCACTTATCTGGCCCAAACCCTACCCGTAGCGCTTTATATGCTGGCCAATTATTTCCGTACGATTCCCGAGGAAATCGAACAGGCGGCCTTGATTGATGGCTGCACTCGCTCGCAGGTCATCTGGAAGGTGACGCTGCCTCTTTCTATTCCAGCTTTGGTTTCGGTGGTCATTTACACTTTTATGATCGCCTGGAATGAATTTTTGTATGCGTTGGTGTTTCTGAATAGTCGGGATATGTTCACCATGCCCATCAAGATCAATACGATTTTCAATGACCCCACCCCGCGCCCCCATGTAGTGATGGCTGCATCCACAATTATGACCATCCCTATCATTATCCTTTTCCTGGCTATGGAACGCTATCTTACCGAAGGTTTGTCTGCAGGCGGCGTGAAGGGGTAATCGGCTATGCGGATTGGATTTATCTCAACCCGCCTTAATGGCGCTGACGGCGTCTCACTTGAAGTGGGAAAATGGGCGACTGTGCTCCAACGCATGGGGCATGAGTGTTACTTTTGTGCGGGCGAACTGGGCGGCTACGCGGCGGGCGGCACGCTCATCCCCAAGCTCCACTTCAAACATCACTCCATTGTTGCGCTCTCGCAGCGGGCTTTTGGCCCGAATCGCGAAGCGAAGCCCGAACAGATTGTGGAGGACATCTACGCTGTTGCGGATGAAATCCGCCCGCCCTTGCGTGCGTTTATTTGCAAAAATAATCTGGATGCGATCATCGTTGAAAACGCATTGGCCATCCCCATGAATCTCCCTCTGGGCGTGTGCTTGATGGGG
>JALXAF010000337.1 GCA_026992375.1 Anaerolineae bacterium | reverse complement strand
CAGAAAAAACTGAGCGACGCAGATGAAAACAGATAAAATCAAAACAATCTGCGAAAATCTGTGAGCATTAGACGTTTCTGCGTTCCATTTTCGTTCGTTATGTGGTGGGCAATCGCTCATGGCGACTGCTAACGTACTGGACTTTAAGCCACGAAGGAAAAAAATAAAGAAAAATACTTCGCACATTTATCTTCTTCGTGTCTTCGTGGCAAAAAGTGGTGGTGAGACTAGACTTTTGTAGTTGCTCGCTGGACTGTTTTATGACGGAAGGTGTTGACTTACGCCGCCCTCATCGCCATTCGAAACGACGGATGGAGCTGGCGGGACTGATAGGCGTCGTGTCGCCATCACTGGTTGTGCGAACCAAACGCACCCACCAGCTCAATGCCGCTGATGCGGAGTCCTGGGGCGGGCGCAACGTCTCATCCAGCCGCACGCTGCTGGCCTTGGTGTGAATGGGCTCGATTTTGGGAAGGTGGGGATCGGCATAAGCCAGGCCCACCTCATACCAGACGTCCTCCGGCAGGATGCCTTCTGAGACCCATCGCAGCAAGGGCCCGTTCCGCCCGGCATAGACGCTACCATTCAACGGACTGATGAGCACCGGCGGCTGGATGGTGGGGACGGGCGTGGCGGTGGCCTGTTGCACCGGCGTCAGGGTGATGGTGCCCACCGGAATGATGAGCACCTGACCAACCACCAGCTTGTCAGGATCAGAAATATCGTTGTTCGCCAGAATGACGGTGGGGTCCACGTTAAAGCGGATGGCGATGGCCTGAACGGTGTCTCCGGCTTCGACCGGATAATTGACAAGGCCCGAGAGCGGTTCGGGCGTGGGCGGAGGTGCGTCCGCCTCTTCTGCGGGGATGTTCAGGGTTTGCCCGGGGCGCAAGATGTCATTCTCGGTCAGATTGTTGGCGGCCAGCAATGTGTCGAGACTGATGCCGTAGAGATTGGCGATGCCGAGATAGGTGTCGCCCTGGCGCACCGTGTGCACGATGGGCGTTGCCGTGGGCGCAGGCGTGGCCGTGGGCGTGGCCGTGGGCGTAAAAGTCGCGGTGGGCGCGAGGGTTGCCGTGGGCGTGGCTGTGGCTGTAGGCGAAGGCGTCAGCGCCAGGGCGCGGCGTTGGTCATCCCAGCGCCACCAAAAGACGATTAACCCAACAATGACCAGGATGAGGAGAACGTCGGCCCAGGGGACGCGCGGACGCCAGCGCCGCGGCTGCTCGAAACGATAGCCGCACATGAAGCATGCTTTGGCTTTGCGGCTGACGGGCGTCCCGCAGTTGGGACATTTTCGGACGGTCATAGGTGATTTTTGAACTGCGGTCTAGGGCTAAACCAGATTCGTAAATAGAACGCAGATGACGTAGAGAAAATTGATCTACGCAGATGAAAAAATAAAATCAGAAAAATCTGCGGGCATCAGATGTGTCTGCGTTCCATTCTCATGCGTCATCTGCGACGAATCCAGCCTTTTTTACCTTTGCGCCTTTGCGGCTTCGCGTGAGATAAAGCCGGATTGTATCCCAGAAAAAGAGAAGAACCAAAATCAGCAGGGTGAGGATGGTGATGAGGGCGGCCAGCGAGCGCAAGGGCGTGTTGGTGAATCGGATCCGCACATCATGCTCGCCCGCGGGAACGTCCAGGGTGATGAGGGCGTCCGGGCCTTCGGGGCGGGTGGGGACTTCCTCGCCATCGATCCACGCCCGCCAGCCCGGATACCAGTAGGTGTAGAATTGCAGGGTGACGGGCGTTTGGCTCGCGACCCGCACTTCATCCGAGCCCGCGCCATGACGAACGCGCTCGACCGAGCCCGCGCCATGGATGATTCCGGCCAGAGGGATAGGCTCGCCCGCCAGATAGGCCGCCACTTTGGGCGATGTGACGGGCTTGTCGCCCGCGAACGCGGTGCTGCCCCGCATGTCGGGATAATCCAGCTCGAACTGGACATCCGCCGCGGGGCTGACGTCTTGCGCCGCCACCGCGGTGTGCTGGGGCCGGGCGTAGGTCCAGGAGCCCAGCAGGATGGCCAGCGCCAATATCAGCAGCTCGGGATTTAGATTATCGCTTTTACTTTTTGCGTCTTTGCGTCTTTGCGTGAGATCAACCTCACCCTGCTCAGGCAGCAGCGTGGCCATCGTTCCCGCCGAGACCAGTGACAGAAACAGAGTGGCCGGAGCCAGGAAACGGAAGGGAAACTGCACCAGCTTGATCATGGGGATGACGTCCCAGAAAATCTTGCTGGGGGCCAGGGTGGCGAAGAGGGCGATGCCCGCTATGATGAGAAAGCTCCAGAACATGGCGGCCCGGCGCGGGTGTTTTTTGATGACCAAAGGCAGCGCGGCCAGGCCCAGGATCGTCAGCCACAGGCCAATGGAGAGATTCATGCCGTCATCGGGCCCGGGCAGGGCGAATCCGTAGCCCCACGCGAAGTCGAACCACTGGAAGAAGTAGAGGAATTGCTGGGGATAGTTGTAGCTTTCGGCGGGAATCCACTGATCCACCACGATGTACTTCGTTTCGCCCAGCACGGGCAACAGAAAGATGGCGGCCAACATGCCGCCCAGCAGGCCCGCGGCCAGGGCGTACGCCGTCGCCCGCCATGGCAGTTTGCCCGCGCGTCGCCAATCCAGCGCCAGCCACACGAGGATCAGCAGGGCCAGCAGCGGCGGCAGCAGCATCAGGGTGACGCTGTGAGTCATGATCAGCAAGCCCAGGCTGAGTGCGGCCAGGGCGACGCCGCGCGCGTTTGGGCGCGCCACCACCTGCCAGAAGCCGTAGATCACCCAGGGATAGATGGCCAGGGCGACGAATTCGGCCAGGGAGCCGCGCACGTAGCTGTTGACCAGGTGGTAGGGCGCGGTCATGTAGAGCAATCCGGCGATGAATCCGGGTCCGACGCCCCACAGACTGCGGGCCAATTTGTACATGCTCACGCCAGCGAAGATGGTCGCCAGGGCCCAGGTGATCTTGACCGCGCCCGAGATGCTGGCTCCCAGCAGGTGGAAGACCTCGGCGATGGCGAAGGCCAGGGGTGCGTAGAAGGTGAACAGTGGGTAGCCATAGCCCTGGGAGTGATCGGGCGCCCAGCGCGGCCACAGAAACCCGTCCCGAACGCCCTGATCATATTCCACCAGCCAGATAAGGCTATGCCGGGCGTCATGGGCGTGCAAAAAATAGCCCGAGGCCAGCAAGGGCGCCAGGATGAACAGACTCAGGAGGATGAGCAGGGCGAGGGGAGAGCGAATTATTCTTCCCATGATCTCCGTTCTTCCTCCAGCCATTGCTCAGTGGGTTCTTGCCAGACATGTTCATGCAGACCGCTCAATTTGTCTGTCATGCTGCCGCGCTGGGCGTCCCGGTCTTTTCTTCTGGCATAGCGATAGCCGCCCCAACCCAGAAGGGCCAGGAGCAGGATGAGGGTCAGAAGAGAAATTGCGTTGCCAACCTTGCGGACGGGCGTATCCTCGAAAGAGATGCGCAGGAGGGAATCGCCCTGGGGGACGGGGACATCGAGGAGGCCGTAGGGCGGACGGGCGTCTTCGGGCGTCAGCGCGAAGCGCTGGAGCGTGCGCCCTGTGTCCGGATCCATGATGGTTGCAGTCCAGCCGGGATACCACTGGCGATAGAAGGGTACGCGCTGGCCCGGCGCATCGGCCCACACCCACACCGTCTCGGAGGTGACGCTATGCGCCCGGGCGTCTACGGCCAGATTGGGGTTGGCCTGCACCAGCCCGTAATCCACCTGGGTTGTGATGGGAATGCCCGCTATATGCAGGTCGGCCAGGGGCGACCAGGTCGCGATCTCGCGGGCGGTGACGGTCATGCCCGTCATCTCGTCAGAACTGCGCTCGAATTCCATCAGGCCCGCCAGGGTGGCGCCGCCGGGCGGCGGATCGATGACCTGGATGTTGAGATAGCGACTGCTGGCGAAGATGATGAGGCCGGCGAGGAGCAGCGGCACGAGCCAGCTCCGCGCTCCATCCATCTCTTCGGGGCCGCCATCGATAACGACGAGGATGACCGGGGCGAGAATGGCCAGCGAGAGCGCAGCCAGGGTGAGGTAGCGCCAGGGGAATTGGGCCATGCTCACCATGGGGACATGATCCCAGGCCAGGGTGGACGCGCCCGTGGTCAGCCAGACGCTGCCCAGCAGGATGAGCAGCCAGAAGCCGATCTCGCCCCGATGCTCGCCCGAACGCCGCCACCACACCCACAAAGCCAGCGCGGCCAGTGCGAACAGCGCCAGGCCCAGTTGGTAGCTGAGGGGATCGTTGGGCCCGGGCGTGCTGATGCCATAGCCCCAGCGGGGATCGAAAAGCTGGGCGAAATAGACGAAATGCTCGTGGAAATCGTAATAGCCGCCGTACCACTGTTCCTGATTGACGAATTTGTTTTCGGCCAGGGCGGGCAGGATGAAGAAGGCGGCCAGGGCCACGCCCAACGCCAGGCCCGTCGCGGGCGCAAGGAGATATCTCACGCAAAGGCGCAAAGACGCGAAGGAAAGGAGCCAGGGCCGTTGTTCCGCAGAAAGATACCGTTGGCAAAGGAGCACCAGCAGATAAAGCCCCAGCGCAGGCGTGAACAGCAGTGCCACCAGATTAGAGCTGAGATGGATGGCCGCGTAGCTCAGCGCCACCCAGACGATGTTCATAGCGCTGGGATGACGCACGGCCCGACGCACGGCCCACAGAGAGAGAGGCAGCAAGGCCAGCGCCAGGCTTTCGGCCATAGCGGCCCGCACATACACATCCACCAGATGATAGGGGACATAAACGTAGGCCACCGCGGCCACCAACGCCGCCCGCTCGCCCAGCCAATCCCGCACGAACAGCCACATGGCCCAGGCGCTGATGAGCAGGGTGACGATGAAGGTGGCCTTGACCGCGTTTTCCAGGCTCAGATGCAGGGTGCGATAGAGCAGCGTGCCCAAAAATGTGCCGCCGGGCGCATAGATGTTGAAGAAGGGATAGCCGTAGCCAAAGGCCCAATCGGGCGACCAGCGAGGGAAGAGAATGCCTTCGTTCCAGGTGATGTTGTATTGCAGGATGAAGTACACATCGTGGCGCGCGTCATGCGCAGCCCAGAAATAGCCGGGCTTCAGGAAGGGGGCGATGGCGAAAAGAGTCAGCAGCATCGCCGTCCAGAAGGAAGGGGAACGGAGGGTTTTCATAGGTGAAGGATAAATGATTGATGATCAATGATTAAAGATTAAGGCAAACACCACGGCGACGTCCTCTTTAATCTTTAATCATTGCTCTTTAATCATCAAAATATCGCCGCCAGCGGCCAGGGGCAGGCGCTCCAGGGTTTGCCAGTTGTAGAGGCCCATTTGCACGTGCAGGGAGGCGGGGGCGTCGGCGGGAATGGCGATCGCGTAGGCGTCGGGGATGATCTCACCGGGTATCCAGGAGGTCATCGGGCGGTCACCCCCCTGGGGCTGGCCGTCGAATTGGGCCACGGCGTTGCCCGCTTCATCGATGATGTGGATGAAGATGTTGTAGTCGAAATCGATGGGTTTCAACGCCTGCCACGTGGCGTTTACAGTGACAGTCTGGCCCGGAGCAAGCACGCCATTCAGGCTGACGTCGATGAGCAATATCTGCTGGTCGCCGAAGATGGCCGCGGGGTGCTCAGGGATGGTGACATCGACGAATTCGGGAGAGAGTGCGGGTCCAGCCCCCAAAATGGGTGTCAGGAGCAGCGCGGCCCAGAGCGCGGGCTTTTGCAAATCGGAGAAGAGGCGCAGCAAATAGACGGCTATCGCGGTCAATGGCATCACGCTCATGAGCAAAAATGCGGCCTGATACTCTCCGGCCAGAAATGCGACGCCCACAAGCAGCAGGGCGGTCAACAGAAATTCCCAGATCAATCGCCGCTCCTTTTTCGCCGCCAGAGATCGATGCGCGCCCAGCCGCCAAAGGCTGATGAACGCCATGATCAACAGCGCCAGGCCGGGCGACCAGGAGAAGGGCGTGCGCAGATCGACAGTCTGGGTTTGCCAATACCAGGGCGCTTCGAAAAGACGAAAGAAGGCGAGCGGCGGCTGCGGTGACGTCTTGAAGAGGGTGGCAATCGTCAGCGGCAGGCCCAGGATGATGATAAGGGACTTCCTCCAGGAGCGCTCTCCTGTGTTCCAGACGAGGGAACTGGCTCCAACCATCAGCCACACGCTGGCCGCTGCACCTTCGATGTAGAGGGCGCTGAGGAAGATGGGTGAATAGAGCGCCAGCAAGGCCGCCAGCACGCCCGCCCGCTCGCCCCACAACCGTCGAATCCCGAAGAAGAGAGAGAGCGCGGCCAGGAACACGCCCAGGATGAGGCTGATCTTGAGCGCGTCCGCGTTGCCCAGGCCCGCGGCGTGCAGAAGGCGGGCGGGAAGCAGCGCCGCATCCAGCGGGCCTGCTGAGACGGCCAGCGCGGGCAATGCGCCCGCGCGCCACGCGGGCAACCCGGGCCGGGTCAGCGGCGCCCAGACGGGAATGGTGAGCAGCATTAGCAAGAGCAGACAGCCGATGGTCGTACGACGGGAGTGCATAGCCGCGATTATAACACGTCGGGCGGGGTTGAGCTATGCAGGGGGAAGTGAGAGCGGCGACTTCCCGGTAACCGATCAGGGGAATCTCGCAGGCACGCGAGTCGGTTCGAAGTCCGGAACAGCGCCTTTTCCCTCTTTTTTGCCATCACAAAAGATTGTGCTAAAATCTTTGGCAATGACAACAAAACAGACCTTTTCATCACATTTTTGAACATACACACTGATGTTGGCTATCGAACGACGCGATTATATTTTGAAGAAGCTGCAAGAGACCGGACGCGTGCAGGTGTCGGAGTTGAGCGAGGCGCTGCAGGTTTCGCGTATGACTATCCACCGGGATCTGGATGCACTGGAAGAAGAAGGGCTCGTCAAAAAGGTCTTTGGGGGCGCTGTGTCCGCCGTGGACTATCGACGGGAGGAGCCGATGGGCCGGTGTGCGCTGTGCGGACGCCCGGTGAATGTCCACACACGCGTGGTGCTGCGCACCCGGCAGGGAAATCAGATCGAGGCGTGCTGTCCTCATTGCGCCTTGCTGCTGCTGGAAACGCGAGACGACATCGCTTCGGGCCTCGCCGTTGATTTCATCCACGGGAAGATGATCAATCTCAAGACAGCCACATTTCTTGTGAATCCCGACGTCGTTGTGTGCTGCACGCCGCCAGTGCTTTGTTTTGCAGATGAAGAGGAGGCGCATCGTTTCCAGCTCGGCTTTCACGGCGAATTGACGTCTCTCGACGAGGCGCAAGAGCTTACGACTCATCACATGAACTTATCTGCATCGGATTGATTTCATTTTTGAATATGGTTCAAATCATCCTTCCTACATCTTTACAATCTCACGTAGTCGACGCCTGGCACAGCACATCAAACGTAAAGCGTCAAACGTCATACTGCTGTAATGATGGCATGGCTCATTGCAGGACGCATCTTTGACGATAACGTCCTGGCGTTTGACGTTTGACGCATGACGCGGGTTGGCGTAAATGGCCAACGTTGCTTTGTCAGGCGTTTTTTCGCTGTGACCTGTATGGTTACGAATTCTTTCTCATTTCCCTGGAGGTTTTACATGTCTGTAACAATCAAACGTTTTGGCATCATTGCGATCATTTTGATGCTGCTGGTTGTGGGCGTTAGCGCCTGTGGCGGCAGCAAAGGCCCGGATATCAAGATATCCAATCCCTGGGCCCGCCCTTCGCCCAAAATGGCGACCAGCGGCGCGGCGTACATGATCATCGAGAACAAAGGCAAGGAGGATGACGCACTTATCGGCGCTGAAAGCGATGTGAGCAACAACACCGAAATTCATGAGATGGTGGTGGATGAAAATAGCGTCATGCACATGAAACCCGTGGAAGGACAGCGACTGACGATCCCCGCCAGGGGCAAGGTGGAATTGAAGCCGGGCGGCTACCACATCATGCTCATCAACCTGAAACACCAATTGAAAGAAGGCGAGATCGTTCACCTCACGCTCAAATTCGAAAAATCGGGCGAGATGAAGATCGATGCGCCCGTCAAGATGGTCAAATGACGCTGCGCGGGCGACGCCTTTTGCCCCCTTTGCAAGACCGGCGATGTTCGTCGGTCTTTTGCTTTACTCCTATGCCTGACTCCACTGAAAAAAGGACATTCGCCACGGAAACACGGAGAATACAGGAAAAAATAAACAAAGAAAAACCTGGCGTCTTGGCGACCCTTCGGCTTCGCTCAGGACATGCTTTGTGTGAAATCAGCTTTTTGGGTTCCGGCTTGTCCGGGTTAGAATGAACGTCATGAAACGGCATCTTGCGACTCCCTTCAAACGTCGATGGATTCTCGCCACGGTCGTCGTCGTCATCCTGTCGGTGGCGATGATCGGACTGGGATTCTGGCAGCTCGATCGTCATCGTCAGCGTCAGGCCTACATTGCCGGCGTCATCGCCGAGGTGCAAGACGCGCCCTTCATGCTGACAGGAACGTCCGCCGATGAGCAATACGCGGATCGCATTTATCATCAGGTTCAGGCCGAGGGGACGTTTGATTTCGAGAATCAGGTGGCGATCAAGAACAAATTTTATGACGAAACCATGGGCTATCATCTGGTTACGCCATTTTTGATCAAAGGCGGCGATGAGGCGGTGTTGGTGGATAGAGGCTGGGTTCCGCCCGAAAGCATTCAGATGCCCGCCGACGCCCGTCAGTATGATGAGCCGAAATCAACTCACATCCTGGGCCGCATTGTCGCCACCGAAGAGAGCGCCACCCCGCCATCCGAACCGCAATTCTGGTGGCTGCGCGTCGATGTGGACAGCATCGGGCGACAATTGCCTTATGACGTGCTGCCTTTCTATGTGGCGCTCACGCCGCCAGAAGGAAAACAGACCGCCCCGCCCTATCGCAATCCCCCGAAGTTCGAACTGGATCCGGGCGCTCATCTCGGTTTCGCCATCGAATGGTTTCTCTTCGCCCTTTTTCTGCCGCTGTTTTACATCTGGCAGGTGGCCCGGGTGGATCAACTCGAGCCGGAGGACGAGGGAAAATCCCCTTGATCACCGGGCAGTTTCCAGTTGTCTCCGTAGTCCTCGACGCCGAAGGCGTCCACCAGCCCCATGATGGTCTGCAACTCGTCGGCGATGAGGATGTCTTCCCAGAAGATGCTCCATCCTTTGGCCGCAAAGTCGGATTCCGACGCGGTGAGACCATGCACCGTGCGAATGGTGGTCATGGAAGGGACGAAGATGTGGGCGGGATGAATGGCCTGGGGATCGCCGCCCACGTAGTCGATGAGCCGACGAGTGGTGGGAAAGGGGCGCTCATAGAAATCTTCGTAATGGAAGGTGGGCAGTCCATGACGGGCCAACGCCCGGGCGGCCAGCTTGTGAGATGCGGCCCACATCACGGTTTCCCGCTCGATCTGCGTTCGGGCTGCGTCGATGAGGGATCGGTAGGGCCGCAAAACGTCTTCGGTGCGGGGATTCTGCACCACATGATCGAGAAACAGCCGCCAATGGGTCTCGAACCCGAATTCATTCCAGAAGTTTTTGCGTCGGCGTAACGAGGCGATGACTGCGGCGGGATGCCGCACCAGATAGACAATTCGGGCGTGCAGGTTTTCGATGAGCCAATCGATCATAAAAGTAGCCCGGATCTCCTTGAACCCCAGCACGCGCGTTTCATTCCACACCATATCCACATAGGTCTGGCTAACCGCCTCCAATGGCGTGAAGAGGTGATTGCGCAGCAGCCAGCGGTTGCGGTGCGCCCCGGCCAGCACTTCCGACAGAAAATCGAGCAGGCGGGCGTTCAGGCCCGGAGCGTAGCCGTCGCTATAACACGCTTCCTGGGGAAAGGGGCAGGTTTCGGGATGCAATGGCTCGAAGAGCAGCAGCCCGCCCATGTTTTTGGAGATGATGTCGGACACCCAGGTGGAGCCCGAGCGCCCAAAACTAAGGACGATGATGGGATTATTCATAGCGCCTTGTCAGTGGTATCCTGACCCACTGGGCAAGAAAATGTCTCACGCAAAGACGCAGAGCCGCAAAGGGAAAAAGAGGCAAAGAAAAACTTGGCGTCTTGGCGCCTTTGCGTGAGATCAGCTTTTTGGTTCCGGCTTGTCCGGGTTAGGGCGAGGGGGCGGAGTCAGCCTGGTTATGCGATGAAACCCATCGCCCGATCCAAATCTGCAATCAGGTCTTCGACATTTTCAATGCCCACCGAGAGCCGCACCAGACCATCGGTGATGCCCACCTTGCGGCGCTCCTCGGGGGGCACGCCCGCGTGGGTCATGCTGGCGGGATGCTCGATGAGGGTGTCTACATTACCCAGGCTCACGGCCAGGGTCGCCAATTGCACATGGTTCATCACGGCCACGCCCGCATCGAACCCCTTCTTCAGCTCGAAGGAGATCATGCCGCCAAAGCCGTTGAACATCTGCTTTTTGGCGATCTCATGGCCAGGATGGCTTTCCAGTCCCGGATAATGCACCTTGTCCACCTGAGGATGCTCCTCCAGCCAGCGAGCAATGGTCATGGCGTTCTCAGCGTGGCGTTGCATCCGAATTTCGAAGGTCTTCAGGCCCAGATTGGCCAGCCAGGCGTCGAAGGGACTGACCGCGGGACCCATCACCCGAGCCAGCAGACCCACGCCATCCTTCTTGTTGTTCATGTAATCGTCCACGTGCCCACTAATCACCGCTCCGCCAATGACGACGCCATGTCCGGTGAGATATTTGGTGGTGGAATGCGCCACGATGTCATAGCCCAGGGTCAGCGGGCGTTGATGATAAGGCGTGGCGAAGGTGTTGTCCGCCATAGCCCAGGCGTCGTGCGCATGTGCCAGATCGACGATCGCTTTCAGATCGATGATGCTGAGGGTGGGGTTGGCGGGCGTCTCCACATAAGCCAGCGCCGCATCGGGATGGGCGTCGAAGGCGGATTCCCAGACATCCGCGTCCAGACTATCCACCCACACCACCCGGATGCCGATACGCGGAGCCACTTCATTGAAGAAACGATACGCGTTGCCATACAGCTCCCGTTGCACGATGGCCTTATCGCCAGCGGTGAGATGTCCCATCACAGCCGTGCTGATGGCCGCCATGCCCGAACTCATCACCCGGCCCGCGACGAGCTCATCGGGATCGACGTCGGGATTCTGGCGGATCAGGTCCAACCCTTCCAGATACGCGTATTTCTTCGCCAGTTGATCCACATTGGGATTGCCTGCGCGTGAGTAGACATATCCCTTCTTCTCCCCTGCGAAGATGGCCGCGCCGGTGGCCACGTCGGGAAATCCGAAGGTCGAGGTCTGGAAAATGGGGGA
The DNA here is from genome assembly GCA_026992375.1 of Anaerolineae bacterium. Taxonomy (GTDB): domain Bacteria; phylum Chloroflexota; class Anaerolineae; order J102; family J102; genus M2005. Next base: position 3,796 of record JALXAF010000337.1, on the reverse strand, counting down.
GACGTGAGAATGAAGAGGATTCGCTCCCTCCTGACAATGATTGACGATGGTGCCAATGCCATAAGTAGGTGATATTTTGGACATAATCGGGCCTGTGAGAGTGTGAGATTGGGACGAATGGAGCTGTATTATACCGAAGAACAGGGGGATAACGTAAAAGGTGAGGTATAATTCGATTATCTTGCTTCCCTCCCCTCACCTCACCAACGCCCGAGACCTCATGCCCAAACGCAAGCCCAAAACCACCTTTTCCATCGCCGCCCTGGCGCTCAGCCTGCTGGCGCTGCTGGCGATCCTCTATTTCATCAAGCTGGATATCTTTTGGGCCTGGCTATTGGCCTGGAGCGTGGTCACTTTCGGGCTGTATGGCTACGATAAGGCCCAATCCAAGATCGGCGGCGGTCGCGTGCCCGAGATCGTGCTGCACATGAGCACCCTGGCCGGGGGCTGGCCGGGCGCGTGGTCCGGGCGATTCGCCTTCCGGCACAAAACCCGCAAACCGGCCTTTCTCGTGGTGCTCATCATCAGCACACTGCTGTGGGGCGGCATCGGATACTGGTATTTCGTTGTACGCTGACAACCGTCCAGTTATTGATACGTCGGGCCGGTGTCTCGCTGCTCGAACCCCACGGCCTCGTCCACGATGTAGAGCGGACGGTTCTTGACCTCGTCGTAGATTCGGCCCAGGTATTCGCCGATGATGCCCAGGGAGATGAGTTGGATGCCGCCCAGAAACAGCACCATCACCAACGTTGTGGCCTGCCCATAAAAGGCTTGGCTGCCCGAAAGGCGCAAAATGATGGTAAGCAGGATGCCCAGCACGCTGAGGCCGGCGATGACAAACCCCACATAGGTGGCGAATTGCAGGGGCAGGTAGGAGAAAGAGGTGATGCCGTCCATGGCGAAACGCAGCATCTTGCTCAGGGGATATTTTGTTTCTCCCGCGAAGCGCTCCTCCCGCACATACGTCACACCCGTCTGCCGAAAGCCGATCCACACTGAAAGCCCGCGCATGAAGCGATGATGCTCGCGGATTTGACGCAGTGCGTCCACGGCTTTGCGATCCAGCAGCCGGAAGTCGCCCGTGTCCAGCGGGATGTTTACGCCCGTGATCTTGTTGATGATCCGGTAGAACATCTTGGCTGTCCACAGCTTGAAGCGGGTCTCACCCTTGCGCTCCCGGCGGATGGCGTACACCACGTCGTAGCCCTCGCGCCATTTGTCCACCATCTCCAAGATAACGCTGGGCGGGTCCTGCAAATCCGCGTCGATGATGACCACGGCCTGGCCCTGGGCGTAATCCATGCCCGCGGTGATGGCGATCTGATGTCCGAAATTGCGCGAGAAGTTGACGATATGCACCCGCGGATCCTGCTGGCGCAGTTCCAGCATGATCTCGTAAGATCGATCCCAACTGCCATCGTTGACCAGCACTAGCTCCCAGGGCTCACCCAGAGTCTCCAGCGTCTCGGAGACGCGTTTGTAGAGCTCATGCAGGATGGCTTCTTCGTTGTAGACCGGCGCAACGATGGAGATGGTCGGGCGGGAGGAAGGGGATAACGGGATGTGTTCAGGCATGGCGATTCAACTCGGTTTGATTTGAGATGGTGCTGAGAACGCTGATGAAAAAGCCAGCAAATCATCTGCGAAGATATGTGTCTCGTCGGCTTCCATCAACGCATTCGCTCCAATTCTACCACAAGGGGCGGCAACCGCCTTACTTTTGGGAAGCGACCTCGCTCAGCCAGGCCCGGGCGGCATCCATGTCCGGATCGCGCCCGGCCCGCACATCTTCCAACGTCCAGGCAACACCCTCGTGGGGGGCGACGCCCAGGCCGTTCAGGCGCGCGCCATCCAGCAGATGAAAATCGCCCGTGCTGTAATAAACGGTGGCGTCGGGCAAGTGGAAGGGGACGGGATTGCCTGTGTTGCCAGCAGTGATGCGGCCAAAACAGCGGGCCCGGCCTGTGGTGCACAGGCCGGCGGCCATCCATTCCGCCGAACTGTGCACATTGGTGTTCAGCAACACGGCCACGGGCCTGGAATATGGCTTGCCGCGCGGCTGCACCTCCAACGTATGACAGCCCTTCGTCCAGATATGATAGGGGTGCCGGGCGCGAAAGCATTCCTTCCCGTAAGAAAGGGTGTCGGTGAGCAAACGCCCCACCATGCGATCGCCCCACATGGAGTTGCCTCCGCCGTTGGAGCGCAGGTCGAGTATGAGGCCGGGCGCGTCCATCATGCCATCCAGGGTCGCGTCGAAGGTTTTGATCAGGCCCGGGCCCTGGTTCAACGTCCGCACGGCGATATAACCCCAACCAGATTCCAATCGACGGCTTTCGATGGGCTGCCAATCGGATTTGGGCCAGGGTTGGCGGTGAAGGACGACCTTCCTCCTCCCGCCAGAGGTGTCTTCAACGGTCAGCGTCACCGGGCTGTCCGGCTCACCCATGAGGAGGTTGGCGTATCGTTTGTATGTGCGGGTGTGGGGTGCGGCAAAGGCGATGGCCCAGGCAGGGACGCGTTGCAGCGCATCCTCCACTGGCAGCCCATCCACTGTCACGATGATGTCGCCTGGCATCAGGCCCGCCGTCTCCGCTTCGGATTCGGGCGCGATCCAGACGATGACAGCGCTGCCTTCGATCTCGCGCACAGCGACGGGCGGAAAGGCGTGGGGGGGCGGGGGGAAAACGCGTGTGTGGCCATCCTGCAACTCGGCCAGCATCTCAGTCAGGGCCAGGCGATAAGGCTCGCACGGACCGGACATATCCCGACAAGCAGCTTCCGCGTCCGCAATTTTGGAATCGTAACGTGCTTTCAGATCACCGGGAGCGATGGGCGTCATGTCCCAATATACGTAATAGCGGTCTAACGCCCGCCACAACCGTTGATACGCCCCCATCCGGCTGCCCCGGGCGAAGGGCAGCACCCCTATCCCAAACAAATAGAATACGAAAGCCGCCAGCAAAAACGCCAGCAGCAGGCCACTCGATATAAGCACGCGGCGCCATGTGAACGATCCAGACATCATGGAATTCATTTCACGAACGACGCAAATTCCTCTTCTGCAGCCCTGCAGGCTCTGGATAAACAATGCGTCTGCGCTACGGGCGATACAGCTCGCGCAACTCCTCCGGGCGCTGGGCCGTGCGGATGGCCTGCTCGACAATCTCCAGGATGCCCACGTCCCGAATCCCTTTGATCTCGGGCATAAGCTTCAAGCCCTCCACCCCGAATTTCAACTCCAGGCCCAGGGCAATGGCGGCCAAAAGGCCATCGCGATAGCCCTGCTCGTGGCCTTGCTCCAGACCCTGCTCCAGGCCTTCTTCCAGGCCCTCCTGAAAACCTCGTTTGTAGCCTTCTTCCAGGCCTTCTTTCTTGATTAGCTCGTAGCCGATGGATTGCATCATCAAATCCCTCCGTCAATTCAGCAGCCGCAGGGCCAGGTCTTCCGACACCAGCCCCGCCAGCAAGGTCATGGTCGTCAGCATGTCCGCCTTGGTCTCGTCCGCCAGATTGCTGTCCACGATCAGCGCATCCGCCTCCGCCGCCAGCGCCACGCCTCCGCGCATCAATGGCGCCAGGGGCAGCAAACACAGCCTGCGCTCGCGGATGACCTCGGCCGCATCCAGCTCATACAGCTTTACAAGCCGATAGCGGTAGTCCACCTCCCGGTCCTGGTAATGATCCGTGGCCGCGGGCGAGGGCAGAGTGAGCATGAGCACGGTGAGAGCGTCGAGGCCCTCACGCAATACATGCCGGGCCCGATACTCCAGCATGCGCTGAGGCATGTCCC
>JALXAF010000336.1 GCA_026992375.1 Anaerolineae bacterium | reverse complement strand
ACTCATTGCGGCCAGCAGTAATCACGTCTACAAAAGTGAGGATGGTGGCGTGACCTGGCGAGAGATAAGCACTCTGGGGATTATCAAAGTGCTGGTCAACCATCCCAAAGACGCCAAAACGCTCTATGTTGGCACCTGGAGCGCTGTTTACAAAAGCAGTGACGGGGGAAAAACCTGGAAGAAAACAGCGCTTACCAACGTGACAGTGGGAGACATTCTCCTGGACCCGGACGATCCGCAGGTGGTGTATGCGGGAACGTGGGGCCACGACAAAATGTACAAAAGCGAGGATGGCGGCGATTCCTGGCGAGTGATTAACCAGGGAATCACGTCCGATTGCGTGACGGCCCTGGCTATGGATCCGGATGACTCGCAGACGCTGTTTGCCGGTGCCTACGGTCGGCTCTTCAAAAGCGAGGATGGCGGAGAGAGTTGGCGCATGGTGGGGGAGGACACTCTGCCATTCACCTATTTCAATGTTCTGACCTTCGACGCCCGCGCTCCAAAGACCCTTTATGCCGCCACTTACTCGGGCTTGTTCCAATCCACCGATGGCGGGGAGCGCTGGCAACGGCTGGGTGGGGGCGCAGGGCAGGAGTCAACCGTGCTACCGGACCCCAACGACAGAAGTCTCATCTACGTCGGGACCGCCGCGAATGGGTTGTATGAGGGCCAGTCTCTGACGCAACGCCTGCATCTGCCCATGCTGCGGCGCTGATTCCGGCGCTGATAACGCAACACCCGCCCCGGTTGGAGACCCTCCGCCGGGGCGATTTTTGTGCATTTGGCGATGGACTCTTGACAATCAGCGTAGCATGACCTACAATATGACCAGGCGGTCATATGACCAGCCGGTCGCACATGAAGTGCGATGAGGTAAAGCAGTCCAACCCCGCCATCATGGCTCAAGCATCACACCCCTATGCCCAAAACCACCTTCTTCAACCTGCCCGAGGAGAAACGCCAGGCCATTCTGGATGCGGCCCTGGAGGAGTTCGCTGCGTATTCTTACGAACAGGCCAGCGTCAATCGCATCGTGGCCCGGTCGGGCATCGCCAAGGGCAGCTTCTACCAGTATTTCGAGGACAAAAGGGATCTCTATTTTTATCTGTTGCAACAGGCGAGCGAGGTGAAGATGTTTTATCTGGCGCCCCACATGGCGCAAGCCCAAACCCAAAACTTCTTCACCCTGCTGCGGGATCTGTACGGCGCCGCGATCCAATTTGCAATGGAGCACCCCCGCTACGCCGAGCTAGGCAAAAGGTTGATGGATAGCAAAGGTTCAGCCATTTACGACGAGATCATGGCAGCCCATGCGGACGAGGCCATCGAGTTCTTTGCCAGCCTGCTACAAAATGCCATCGACCAAGGCGAAGTGCGGGCCGACATCAATGTTCCCATGTTCGCTCACCTTATCGTCTCTCTGAACACACTCATCATGGCATATTACCTGGAGCACATTGCCCGGGACTATGACGATCGCTTGCTGGAAACTCTGGATTCATTCATCACTTTTCTCAGGCATGGCCTTGTCGCTTCGTAAAAGCAGCTCACGCAGAGCCGCCAGGGAGCGAAAGGGAAACAGGAGTTCATTTATGAGCATTATCGAAACCAGGCAACTCACCAAGTACTACGGCAAGGCCCGCGGCATCATCGACGTCTCATTGCGGGTGGAGGAAGGGGAGGTATTCGGTTTCATCGGGCCCAACGGCGCCGGAAAATCCACCACCATCCGCCTGCTGCTGGGGCTGATCTTCCCCACGCGAGGCGAGGCCCGCATCTTCGGCAAAGACGCGATCAAAGACGGGCCCGAAATCCGCAAGGACATCGGCTATCTGCCCTCGGAGGTCTTCTACTACGAGGGCATGAAGGTTATCGACTTGCTCAAATACTCGGCCAGCTTCTATCCGGGCGATCACCGCCAGCGCATGCACGAGCTGGCGGATATCATGGAACTGGACCTGAATCGACGCATTGAGGACCTGTCGTACGGGAACAAGAAGAAGGTGGGGATCGTGCAGGGGCTTCTGCACAGCCCCAAACTATTGCTGCTGGATGAGCCCACTCTGGGCCTGGATCCCCTCATGCAGCGTAAATTCTTCGACCTCATTCGCCAGGAGAACGCCCGCGGGGTCACGGTCTTCTTCTCCTCCCACATCCTGGGCGAGGTGCAGCGGCTGTGCAGCCGGGTGGGCATTATCAAAGACGGCCGCATCATCGAGATCTCGGACATCCGCACCCTGCAACAAAACAACTACAAGCGGATTTATGTGGCTGCGAATGCGATCCCCGCCGGGTATTTTGATCTGCCGGGCGTGACCAATCTGGAAGAGGTCAACGGTGGCGTGCGTTTCTTCTTCAAAGGAGACATCGACGCTATTGTGGAGAAGCTGAGCGCCCTGGACCTGCTCGACGTCACCATCGAAGAGCCGACCCTGGAAGAGATTTTTATGCATTATTACGAGTAGGTGAGAACCATGAATGCAAACATTTTCAAATTCGAAATACGCATGAAGCTGAAATCCGCACTGATCTGGTCCATCGCCGTGGTGGCAGTGAGCCTCATCTATCTGGGGCTGTATCCTTCCCTGGCGCAGGAGGCCGATCTGTTCGACCAGGCCCTGGCCAATTTCCCGCCCCAATTTCTGCAAGCTTTCGGCATGCAAAACCTGAACATGAGCACCATTATGGGCTTTTACAGCTTCGTATTCCTGTTCATCCAGGTGCTGCTGGCGATTCAGGCCTCGATGTACGGATTCGGACTGGTGTCGGTGGAAGAGGCGGAATTCACCGCGGATTTCCTGCTCAGCAAGCCGGTGACGCGGACGCAAGTCCTCACCAGCAAATTCCTGGCTGCTCTCATCGCTCTCACCGTCACCAATGCCGCCGTCTGGGCGAGCTCTCTGGTTTTTCTGGAGATGTTCGACGCGGGGCGAGGATACGACCGCCATGCCGCCATCCTGCTCCTCAGCAGCATCGTCATCTTCCAGATATTCTTCCTGACCGCGGGCGCGGCTATTTCCCTGCTGCTGAAGCGGGTGCGCAGCGTCACGCCCTACGCCATGGGTCTGGCCTTCGGCATGTATCTATTGGGCGCGTTCAGCGGAATGTTGGGCGATGTGAAGCTGGAGCTGATCACGCCCTTCAAGCACTTCGATCCCAACGCCATCATCCAGAACAACGCCTGGAATTTTTCCCTGGTCGCCATCAGCATTGCCGTCATCGTCATTGCCATCGTCATCAGCTACTGGCGCTACCTGCATCGCGACATCCCCGCAGTGGCATGACTGTCCAACGTTCGCAGTCCAACGTCCAACGCTTTACGTCGCGAACCTGACGTTGGACATTGGACGTTAGACGCCTGCAAAGGAGCCATCTTATGAACATTTACTTGCGAGAATTGCGGGCGAATCTCAAATCGCTCATCATCTGGAGCGTGATCATCATCCTGTTGGTGGTGATTGCCATGACCAAGTTTGCTGCCTATGCGGAGAATCCCGAAATGCTCGCCATTCTGGACAGCATGCCCAAAGCCCTGATGGACGCCATGAACATGCAAGCGTTCAATCTCACCACCCTCAACGGCTTTCTGGGCGTCATGTTCCTTTATTATGCGCTGATGGGAGCCATTGCCGCGGGCATGTGGGGCAGCGGCGTCATCGCTAAAGAGGAGCGAAACAAAACCATCGAGTTCGCCTTGTCCCTGTCCGTCTCCCGCACTCGCTTGCTCACCGCCAAGGTCCTGGCGGCCCTGACCCTCAGCCTGCTTTTCGTCCTCGTCACCTGGGCGGTGACCCTCATCGCCATACAATCTTACCATCCCGACAGCTCGGTCACGGCCTTTCTAGCCCGGGAGATGCTGGCGATGGCCGCCATCGAGGTCATCTTCCTGGCCATTGGCCTGCTGGCTGCTACGGTGTCGAAGCGTCCCAAGCGCACGGGCGCCATCGTCAGCGCCATCATCCTCACCCTCTACTACTTCTCGATGATCACAGGCCTGCACGAGAAGCTGGATTTCCTCAAATACCTGACGCCCTTCAAGTATTTCGATGCGGCGGAGCTGCTGCACCAGGGCGGGGTAGATCCGGTGTACTGGGCGCTGACCGCGGGCATCATCGCCATCAGCCTGACCGGAGCCTACCTGGCCTACAACCGGCGGGATTTGTACATCTGATTGAAAACAGGCGTCGTGCGCGGCAGCGCGCCGATACCGATGAAAACCGCTTGGCGCCGACGAACATTGACCAAGTTAGACGAAAGTGGACGAAAGTGGACGAAACCGCTTGGTCCATGTTTGTCCCTTCGTCGATGTTCGTCTGTGGTAGCTCAACGCCACCGGCTTTGGACATTGGACATTGGACATTGGACTTTATTCTCAAAGAAAAAGACCGGAGACAGAGGACGGATATGGCCCGACGCCACGATCTTCCGTCCCCCATCCCGGTCTGATAGCAGACTTTTTCCTTTTGTTCCTTGGGGCTTTTTGCGTAAGAAGACCTACTCGATGAGCCCCAACCGTCGCTTGCGCCCGTCCAGGGTGTTCTTCAGCAGCATGGCGATGGTCATGGGGCCCACGCCGCCAGGCACGGGCGTGATGTAGCCCGCCACCTCTTTGGCTTCCTCGA